>JAJQFX010000233.1 GCA_021200895.1 Clostridiales bacterium
ATCCGCACCTGGCAGGCGGCGATGGCAAGCTGACGTTTTTCTTCGTTTGTCATAAGGTTATCCTTTCTTCGATACGGTTCAGCGGTTCCATATGGTCAGGGTGTTACACAAGCTCAGTAAACAGGGATTTACAGGCCGGGTAGATTTTCCGGAACTGCTGGTACCGCTCCTCATAGAGGGCGGCCAACGCCGGGTCAGGCTCCACCGTATCCACAACGTGTACCAGCTTGGCGCAGACCTCCTCCACGCTGCTGTACGCACCGCAGGCCACCATGGCCAGCATCGCGCCGCCCATGCCGGGCCCCTGCTCCGTCTCCGGGATGTCCAGCTTGATGTTCAGGACGTTGGCAAAAATCTCCTTCCACAGGGGGCTCTTCGCGCCGCCGCCGCAGATCTTGCTGCGCTCAATGTGGATGCCCAGCTTCTTCGCCACCTCCAGGCTGTCCCGAATGGCGAAGGCCACCCCTTCCAGTACGGCCTGGGTCAGGTCGGCCCGGCTGGTGTCCATGGTCATACCGATGAAGGTACCCCGGGCGTTGGTGTCATTGATGGGGCTGCGCTCCCCCATGAGATAGGGCAGGAAAAAGACATGGTTGTTCCCCAGCTTGTCCCGCGTGATGGGGGCCTGCTCCCCGGCATAGTCCCCGGTCTGGAAGATGTCCTCCATCAGCCACTTGTTGCAGCTGGCGGCGGACAGCATACAGGCCATCAGGTGATAATGGCCGTCAGCGTGGGCGAAGGAGTGGAGGCCGTTGAACTCGTCCACGCCGAACGCCTTGCTGGAAATAAACAGGGTGCCGGAGGTACCCAGGGACAGGTTGCAGGCCCCGTCCCCCACGGTGCCGGTGCCTACAGCAGCGGCAGCATTGTCCCCGGCTCCGGCGGCGATGACCACCGTCTCCGGCAGGCCCAGCTTTTTCGCCATCTCCGGCAGGAGGGTACCCACCGACTCATAGGACTCAAAGATTTGGGCCATCTGGCTCTCGTCCACGCCGCAGATGTCCAGCATTTCCTTCGACCAGCACTTATGCTCCACGTCAAAGAGCAGCATACCGGAGGCGTCGGAAACGTCGGTGCAGTGGACGCCGGAGAGTTTATAGTTGATATAGTCCTTTGGGAGCATGATTTTGCGGATTTTGGCAAAGTTTTCCGGCTCGTTGGCCTTCATCCACAGCAGCTTGGGGGCAGTGAAGCCCGCGAAGGCGATGTTGGCGGTGTACTGGCTGAGCTTGTCCTTGCCGATGACGTTGTTCAGGTAGTCCACCTCCTTGGAGGTGCGGCCATCGTTCCACAGGATGGCGGGGCGGATGACGTTATCCTCCTCGTCCAGCACCACCAGGCCGTGCATCTGGCCCCCGGCCCCGATGCCTGCCACCTGGCTCCTGTCAAAGCCCTCCAGCAGGGCGGGAATACCGTCCATCACCGCATCCAGCCAATCCTCCGGCCTTTGCTGGCTCCATCCTGGATGGGGAAATTCCAGCGGGTATTCCCGGGAGACGATGTTCAAAATCTCCCCCGCTTCGTCCATCAGCAGCAGCTTCACTGCCGACGTGCCCAGGTCAATTCCAATATAGAGCATATCAGTACCCCTTTCATAAATGGTGCGCTGTTCTATGCGCAAGGTCGCCTGTCGGCGGTTTGCTTCCATGAAAACAGCGCGGAACCCGTCTCATCCGATTATAACATCACTTGGGCCGGTTGTACAGACCGGACTTTCGCAGAAGCGCCCTCCAGCCTGGCCGCTGATTTCCCGGGAAATTTGATAGAAACGGGTTGACAGGGTCATAAGACTGTGGTAGTATATTCATATAAATACTACTGCGGTCTTATGAAAGGGGCTGATCGAATGGCAGTAAAACTCTTTGACTCTGAATTAAAGGTGATGGATGTTCTCTGGAAGCGGGGGGATACCCCCGCCAAGGTGATTGCAAAAACGCTGGCCGACGAGGTGGGCTGGAATGTGAACACCACCTACACGCTGATCAAGCGATGCATCAAGAAGGGGGCCATCGCCCGTTCCGAACCGAATTTTATGTGCCATGCGCTGATCCCCAAGGAGGAGGTGCAGGCGGCGGAAACGGAGGAGCTGATCAATAAAATCTATGACGGCTCCGCTGACAAGCTGTTCGCCGCCCTCCTCAGCCGGAAGAAGCTCTCCGCGGAACAAATCGAGCAGCTCAAGCAAATCGTCGGTGAACTGGAGTGAGGAGGCTGTCTATGAGTTTGTTACAAATGAGCCTTCAGGGTGGTATCCTGATTTTGGCGGCGACTGTTCTCCGGGTGGCCACCGTCCACCGGCTGCCGAAGCGAACCTTCCTGATTCTGTGGGAGGTCGTGCTGCTACGGCTGCTGATTCCGGTTTCGATTCCCTCTGTGACCAGCGTATACTCCCTGCTTGGCCGCAGTGAGGTCATCGGCTCACTGGAGGAATCGCCGGTGGGCGCTGCCGTGACCGCCGCGCAGGGGCAGCTGACGGCAGGCGGCGTGTCTGCCGGGCAGGGCGCGGACACCGGAGCGGCGTCCGCCCCTTCCGTCTGGTTTGTTGTCTGGCTGGCGGGGATGCTGGTTTGCGGTGCGTTTTTCGCGCTCTCTTACCTGCGCTGGCGGGTGGAGTTTTCCGCCTCCCTGCCGGTTCAGAATGCGTTTGCGGCATTGTGGCTGGCAGAGCATCCGCTGCGGCGTTCCGTCTCCATCCGGCAGTCCGACCGAATCGCCGCGCCGCTGACCTACGGCATCGTCAAGCCCGTCATTTTGATGCCCAAACAGACGGATTGGGAAAACACCAGTCAGTTATCCTATATTTTCCTGCACGAATATATGCACATCCGCCACTTTGATGGGGTGAAAAAGCTGCTCGCCGCCCTGGCCCTCTGTATCCACTGGTGCAATCCGCTGGTATGGGTGATGTATGCCCTCTTTCAGCGGGACATTGAGCTGGCCTGTGATGAGTGCGTTATCCGGCAGTTTGGGGAAGCGTCCAGGGCGGACTACTCCTATATGCTCATCAGCATGGAGGCCAGGCAAAGCGGCCTGCTCCCCTTCTGCAACAGCTTCAGCAGGAACGCCATCAGGGAACGAATCGTCGCCATTATGAAAACGCGACAGACCTCCATTGGCGTCTACCTCATCAGCGCCACCGCCATCCTCTTCATCCTTGCATTGTTCGCCACAACGGGGGTCTCCGGCGGCGCTGAGCAACCGGCGCAGGAAATCGCCTCCTATGAGGCGCTGGGCCTGAACCTGACGGATGGAGACGCCTTTGCCCTGGTGGACATCGGAGCGGACGCCAACGTTTTGTTGATTGCGGACGGCACTTTCGACGACGGATGCGGCAACGCTGCGGCCATTCGTTGCAGCGCATATTGCGCAGTGGATGGGGTGCTTTACGACCTTGGCACTTTGGAAAGCCTTGAAAGCAAAAGCACAGCCTATTCTGTCAGAATCGGCAGCGGCTTCCTCTATACCGCTTCCAACAGCAGCGTGGAACGGTACCGGCTTGATGCCGACAGCAGGCGCTTCGTGCTGGACACGCAGTATCGCATCGTCTATGACGCCGACGGAGGGGAAGCCTGTTACCGCGTGCAAGGCGAAGCGGAGGAAGCGGTCACTGAGGAAGCCTTTTGGGCGGCGTTCGCCGCCTACGAGGATGCGGCTGTTGTAAATTTCAAAGATGCGTAGCGGCCCCTTGATTCGGTCGCCCTCCCTTCCCGGCGCAAATCCGGTTGAAAAGCCGGATCTGCTATGATACACTGAGAACCAGGATTCATCAAACTGCGCCTGACGGTAGGGGAACGGCCATGAAGAAACTCATCATCGTAAACAACAACATGAAGGTCGGCGGGGTGCAGAAGAGCCTGTGCAACCTTCTTTGGGCCATAGATGGCCGCTATGATGTCACCCTGTACCTGTTTTGCAAGACCGGCGCTTATCTGGACGAGCTGCCGCCGGGGGTCAGGGTGGTCGCCTGCTCATCCCTGTTTCGCTACCTGGGCGTCAGCCAGCAGGACTGCCATACCTGGCGGGACAGGCTGCTCCGGGGATGCCTCGCCGCCGTCTGCAAGTGCTTCGGACGGCCCGCCGCCCTGGGGCTGATGGGTTTTACCCAGCGGACGGTGGCGGGGCACTATGACTATGCCATCGCCTACCTGCAAAACGGGCGTATCCGTTCCTTTTACGGCGGCGTCAATGAGTTCGTGCTGCGCTACGTCAGCGCAGAGCGGAAAATCGCCTACCTCCACTGTGACTACGCCGCCAGCGGCGCGGCCCACAGGCAAAATGACCGGCTCTACGCCGGGTTCGACTGCATCGCCGTCTGCTCCAACGGCTGCCGGAGGGCCTTTGTGAAAGCCCTCCCGGTGCTGGGCGGCAACTGTTTGACGGCGCGGAACTTCCACCGATACGACCTCATTCGGCAGCTGGCCGCCGCGCCCCCGCCCCCCTACGAGGCGGGGCGGCTCCATCTGCTGACCGTGGGCAGGCTCGCCCACGAGAAAGCGGTAGACCGGGCCATCTATGCAGCGGCCTATGGCATCTCCGCTGGGCTTCCCCTGACGCTCCACATCGTTGGCGACGGCAATCTGCGCGCCAGCCTCCAGGCTCTGGCGGAGGAACTGCACATCGGAACCTTCGTCCGGTTTTACGGGGAGCAGCGCAACCCCTACCGGTTTATGGCAGGCGCAGACCTGCTGCTGGTGACCTCTTACCACGAGGCAGCGCCCATGGTGGTGGAGGAGGCCCGGTGCGTGGGCCTGCCCGTCCTGTCTGTGGAGACTGCCTCCAGCGGGGAAATGATCACCCAGACCGGCTGCGGCTGGGTGTGCGGAAACGACCAAAGCGCCCTCAACCACGCGCTGGTATCCATCCTGTCCCAGGGCCAGCCGCTTCTCCGGGAGAAGCGGCTGGCCCTGGCGGCGGAGCCTGGGGACAATCAAACCGCCTGGGCGCAGTTCCGGGCCATACTGGGGGAGTCCCCCCAACAGAACGGGTGAACTGCCGTTGCAGTTCACCCGCCTTCCATATACTCCTGTAGCTGCCGCAGCGCTTTCTTCTCGATACGGGAGACATAGCTGCGGGAGATGCCAAGCTGGGCCGCGATTTCCCGCTGGGTCAGGGGCTTCTGTCCGTCCAGGCCGTACCGCCGGGTGATGACCAGCTTCTCCCGCTCCCCCAGGCAGCGCTGCACCGCCTCCCGCACTCGGACGCAGCTCTCCCGGGTGTCCAAATCCTCCAGCATGGTGTCATCCACCTTCAGCACATCCATCAGGGACAGGCCGCTGCCCTCCTCATCCTGCTCCAGCACGTCGTTCAGGGAAACCTCTCCCGCCTGCCGTCTGGCCTTGCGCAGGTGCATCAGTATCTCATTTTCAATGCACCGGGCGGCGTAGGTGGCCAGCCGAATTTGCCGCTCCGGCTGATAGGTGTTCACCGCCTTGATCAGCCCAATGGTGCCGATGGACACCAAATCATCCGTGTCCCCCGTCTGGTTGTAATACTTCTTGACGATGTGAGCCACCAACCGGAGATTGTGTTCAATAAGCTGATTTCTCGCCCCGCTGTCCCCCTGGGCGGCCAGCTGGACATAGCGCTGCTCCTCCTCCGGGCTGAGGGGCCTGGGGAAGGAGCTTCCCATCCCAAGGCGCAGCGTGAACAGCGGCCCCTGCAGGAGCAGCAGCGTCAGTACCGACAGCATCCCTTCTGATTCCCCCTTCTCAGGTTGCCTGATGACAGCCTATGAGGCGAGGGATTGTCTTTATGCGGCCTTGCCGGGGGTGATTTCCCGTCGGTGGAGTGCTGTTTTGCTTTACAACTTTGCCGGAAACCGGTATAATACTGTCAGAGAAACAGAGAAGGAGGAAGTACCAATGCTTTTGACCGAATTTGACCCCGCCCGGTGGGCCATCATCGACCCCACCGACATTGTTCATCCTGTGCCGGGTCTGCCCAAGGTGGCGGTGTCCTGCTTCGCCCGTACCACCTTCGCCCGGATGGTGGAGGCGCTGGAGGCCGTTCCCATTGCCACCAGTTCGGTGGCAAACATGGAAATTCCCGTCTACCGCGCCGTTTATCAGGATACGCCGGTGACGCTGTTCCTCAGCGACGTAGGCGCACCGGCCTGCGTGGGCCTGCTGGAGGACGTGTTCATCATGGGCGTGGAGCAGTTGGTTTTGTTCGGCAACTGTGGGGTGCTGGACAATGCCATTGAGGACTGCTCCATCATCATCCCCACCGCCGCCCTGCGGGACGAGGGCACCAGCTTCCACTATGCCCCGCCCTCGGATGAGCTGCCCGTCAACCCCCGTTATCTGGATACCTTCCTGGACATTCTGAACGCCCACGGGTGCAGCTACACCATGGGCAAGGCCTGGACCACCGACGCCGCCTATCGGGAGACCAGAGAAAAGATGGAACGGCGAAAGGCTCAGGGCTGCGTGTGCGTGGATATGGAGTGTTCCGCCGTGGCGGCCCTGGCCGCCTTCCGGCAGAAAGAGGTGTTCCAGTTCTTCTACGCGGGGGACAACCTGGCGGCGGAGCAGTGGGACTGCCGCAGCCTGAGCGCTAAGTCTAAGCTGTCAGAGAAGGACAGGGTGGCCCAGCTGGCCCTGGAACTGGCGGTGCGGATGGCGGCGGAGCGGGATTGACAGGCACAGCCGCATCCTGCGCCGTGATAAAGAAAAAACAAGTGATTTCCGGTTGATTCTACGTTCAGGAGGCACATAGTTATGGCAAAACTCTATGGTTTCATTGGCTGCGGCAACATGGGCGGCGCTATCGCCACCGCCGTGGCAAAGACGGCGGGCGGCTCCGCTCTGCTGCTGGCCAACCGCACCCCCGCCAAGGCGGAGGGGCTGGCCGCCGCCCTGGGGGCGGAAGCGGACAGCAACGAAGCAGTGGCAAAGCGCTGCGACTGGATTTTCCTGGGGGTGAAGCCCCAGATGATGGCCGATATGCTGTCCGGACTTGCGCCTATCCTGGCCCAGCGGGCCGCCCGGCAGGAGCGGTTCCTCCTCGTCACCATGGCGGCGGGGCAGTCCATGGCCCGCATCCGCGCCATGGCCGGGGGCGATTACCCCATCATCCGCATCATGCCCAACACCCCTGCCGCCATCGGCCAGGGCACCATCCCCTACTGCACCCTGGACGTGACGGAGGAGGAGGAAGCCTGCTTCCGGGCGGCGATGTCCGCCGCCGGGGTTCTGGACCCGCTGCCGGAGCAGCTGATGGACGCGGCCAGCAGCGTGGCCGGCTGCGGCCCCGCCTGGGTCTATCAGTTCATCGAGGCCCTGGCTGATGGCGGCGTGGCCTGCGGCCTGCCCCGGGACAAGGCTGTCCGCTACGCCGCCCAGACCGTGGCGGGCAGCGCCCGGCTGGTGCTGGAAAGCGGCCAGCACCCCGGCGCACTGAAGGACGTGGTCTGCTCCCCGGCGGGCAGCACGATTCAGGGCGTCCGTGTGCTGGAGGAGCGGGGCTTCCGTGGTGCGGTCATGGACGCGGTCATCGCCGCCTATGACAAGACCACGAAGCTGTGATAGCCTCCCGACCTTTTGCGCATACTGACGTTGCCACAATTAGAAAGGAAGTCCTGCTATGCCATGTGCCAACTGCCCCAACGCCTTGCCGCCGCTGACGGAGCCGGAAAAAGCGCTGCTCGTCAAGCTGTCCACCTACGCCTACCTGCCGGTATGCCGCTTCCTGGTGCGCAGCCCGGAGAATCCGGAGCTGTCCTTTGTCATGTCCGCGCCGGTCTATCTGGAGGCGGAGGACAGCGCCCCCGATGCGGTCAAGACCTGGGGGGAGGCGCTGCTCCTGCTGCAAAAGCGGGGCTATATCACCCTGGATTACGGCGTTCCCATCACCGGGGCGGATTACGACCTGTACCGCCGCTCCCGCCATTATCAGGACTTCGCCTTCGGCTGCACCCTGCCCAGCGCGGAGCCGTACCTGGAGGAGGGCAGCGTGGGTCTGACCCTCCAGGGGCAGGAGCAGACGGACGCGCTGGATTTACTGTAGACAAAAGCCGAGCCTGGCAGTTCGCCAGGCCCGGTTTTCTTTCTATCGTCTTAAATCAGCGCCACCAGCAGCGGCACGGTGAGGACGCTGGCCAGGGTGGTCATAATGATGGAGGCGCTGCAGCTGGTACAGTCGATGCCCTTTTCCGTGCCCAAAATCAGGGGCAGGTTGGCCACCGGCATGGCGATCTCCACCAGACAGACGCCAATTACCGTATCGGAGAAGGGCAGCAGCTTCAATAGCGGAAGGGCGATAAGGGGAATTGCCACCATCTTCACCAGGGTGAACAGGTACGTCTTGGGGTTCAGGAACACCGCCTTCAAATCCGCGCTGGCCAGTGTGACCCCCACCGCGATCATGGCCAGGGGGCTGGCCGCGCTTCCCAGGTAGTCCACCACGCTGCTGAGGAACTCCGGCACCTGGGGCTCCAGCAGCACAATGAGCAGCGTCGCCACCGAGCTGACCGTGCCCGGATTCAGCATCTTTTTCAGGGAGCCCCTGGACAGGCCGCCGTCCAGCAGGGCCACGCCGTAGGTGTAGAATACGATGTTGAACACGAACACGAAGGCCAGCACATAGACCACGTTCTCCGCGCCGAACACCCCCCGAATCACCGGAATGCCCATGAAGCCCACATTGGAGAAGATGAACATCAGCTGGTACATCTCCTTCTGGCCGGGGCGCTTGTCGAACAGGGGCGCGGCGAAGTGGCCGATGAGAATCAGCGCCAAATAGAGCGCCGCCGCCAGCCCGAACAGCAGCAGCATGACCTGCTTATCAATGCTCCCCACGCTGTCAATGGCGGAGGACACCATCAGCATGGGGTTGAACACATAGTTGATGAGCTTGGAGATTTGCCCCATGCCGTGGTCATCCACCATTTTGATGCGGGAAATCACCACGCCCACCAGAATCAGGATAGCCAGCGACAGCATCTGGAAAAATACGGTACCGATCATCATTGCACTCAATCGCCCTTGTCAACAGAATGAAACCACCGGCGCTCGCAGGAAGCAGCCCGGCAGATACTGTTACTATTATAGGAAAGGCCGCGGGAAAAGTAAAATGGGAATTTCCATGAGATTCCCCGCTTTTTTCTCCGATTTTCTATAAAAACAGCAAAAAGAGGGCCCTTGCCGTTCCCGGCAAAGGCCCTCCTATACCTTATTAGATTAGGTTGCGCAGGGGCGCGGGGCGCTTATTTGTCCTCACCCTTCACCAGGGCGAAGGAGAACTCCGCGCTGACGCACAGCTTGCCATCCACATAGCCCTTGGCCTCGCACCAGTAGAAGGGGCCCTTGTGCTTGGTGATGGTGCTCTGGCTCTCCAGCGTGTCGCCAGGGCGGACAGGGTTCTTGAAGCGAGCCTTGTCCAGGCTGGTAAACATGGGGGTCACATCGGAAGTGGCCTGACCGGCCAGCAGGACGCAGGCGCCCTGGGCCATCATCTCGCACAGTATCACACCGGGCACCACCGGGTTGCCGGGGAAGTGGCCCTTCAGAAACCACTCCTCCCCGGAGACATGATACTTGGCGTGGGCGACGCCGTCCACCACCTCGGCCTCCTGCACCAGCAGCATATTGTCACGGTGGGGAATGATCTGCTTGATCTCTTCCTGATTCATGGAGGTTATTCCTCGTCTTTCTGCTGGCTGTCGTCCTCCAGCGTGATTTCAATTTCGATGGGCGCTTCGGAGGCTTCCGGCTCCTCCGGCTGCTGGGCGGGGGTGTCGGTGGCCTTGGGCGCTTCGCTGCTGGCCAGATACTCGTCCCGCTTGTCCTTCAGGAACTGCAGGCCCTGCTTGCCCAGCTCCATGCCGATTTTAGCGGTGTTGACCACTGCATCAGTCACCTTGTCAGCCGCTTCCTTGGCTCCGGCCTTGAGGCTCTCCGCATCGATGGTGACTACCACGGTGTTGCCCTTCTCCTCCGGCTGGGCCTCGGCGGCAGGCTCTTCCGCCGCTTCGGCGGCGTCCTGCTCTGCCTCGGCAGCATCCGGCTCCGCGTCCAGCTCGGCCTCGGCGGCATCCAACTCCGCGTCCATGGCGTCCAGTTCGGCTTCGGCAGCGTCCAACTCCACCTCGACGGCCTGCTCCTCTGCGTCCACCTGCTCGGCGGCGGTGTTCACATTGTCAGTCGCCTTCCTGACGGCGGCTTTCGCGGCCTTGGCGGCCTCCTTGGCGGCGGCCCGGGCTTCCTTCACCGCAGCCTTGGCGGCCTTCTTGGCGGCTTTGGCGGCCTTTTTCAGCTCCACGCTATCCTCGTCGGCCTCGTCCCCATCGTCATAGAACTCCACGGAAACGCCGCTATAATCCGGCTCAAAGGGGTTCTCCTCCGCTTCCGGCGCACCCTTATGCTCCTTCCAGGGATGACCGCCAGGGCCCTTCCCGTGGGGAGGGGGAGGCGGAGCCAGCTTCAGGCTGACGGAAGCGTTCTTTTCCGTGTAGGACAGCTCACAGACGCCGTTCTCCTTCATAAAGGCAACGACTTGACGGATTTCTTCCAGGTTCATAATTGTACTCCTTTCCGCAAAAGGCTGACACCTTTTTATCCATTGTTTTCTTCCGTTTCCATTCTCTCACAAAACGCCGGAGGAACAGTGAACGAATTGTAGCATTTCCATGAAAAAAGCTTTAAGACTTGCAATTATTCCGCTTTGCGGAAGGCCACGCAGGCGTTGTGTCCGCCGAAGCCCAGGCTGGTGGACAGCACCAGCTCCAGCTCCGCCTCTCTGGCGGTGTTGGGCACCACGTCCAGGTCGCACTCCGGATCGGGCACCTGATAGCCCACCGTGGGGGGGACGATGCCCGTCTCCAGCGCCTTCACGGAGAACACCGCTTCGGTGGCTCCGGCCGCGCCCAGCATATGGCCCACCGCGCCCTTGGTGGAGGACACCATCAGCTTTTTCGCGTCCTCACCGAAGGCCCGCTTGATGGCCAGGGTCTCGATTTTGTCATTCATGGGGGTGGAGGTGCCGTGGGCGTTGATATACACCTTGGAGGCATCCTGATACCCGCCGGCCTGCTCCAGGGCCTGGGCGATGGCGTCGCCTCCGCCCTCGCCCTCCGGGTCGGGAGCAGTGATGTGGTGGGCGTCGCAGGTGACGCCGTAGCCGCAGATCTCGGCGTAAATCTTCGCGCCCCGGGCCTTGGCATGCTCATACTCCTCCAGCACCAGGCAGGACGCGCCCTCGCCCATGACGAAGCCGTTGCGCTCCTTGTCAAAGGGGATGGAGGCCCGGTCAGGGTCTTCGGAGCAGCTCAGGGCCTGGCAGTTGATGAAGGCGGCCACCCCTATGGGGACGATGGCGGCCTCGGTGCCGCCGGCAAAGGCGGCGTCGGCATAGCCGTCCTTAATGCTGCGGTAGGCTTCGCCGATGGCGTTGTTGGAGGAGGCGCAGGCGGTGGCAATGCTCAGGCAGGCACCCTTGCAGCCGTGCTTGATGGCCACAGTACCGGCGGAGCCGTTGCCCATCATGTTGGTGATGGTGAAGGGGGACACGCGGCGGGGGCCCTTCTCCATGAGCTTCTGCTGCTCCGTGGCCATGGTGTTCAGGCCGCCGATGCCGGAGGAGAAGTAGCAGGCCAGGCGCTTGGGGTCGATGGTGCCCTCGATGCCGGAGTCCTTACCCGCCTGGTCCGCCGCGGCCACGGCGTACTGAATGGCCAGGTCGTACCGGCGGACCTCCTGCCGGTCCATATAGAGGGTGGGGTCAAAATCCTTGACCTCGGCGGCCACCGTAGCACGGAAGCCGGTGAGGTCAAATTTGGTGATGGTGGTAAGGCCATGCTTCCCGGCGGTCACGTTCTCCCACGCGGTGGCAACCTCGTTGCCTAGGGCGTTTACCGTACCGAGGCCGGTTGCGACGACTCTTCTCATAGCTGTGTACATCCTTTCGGGTCATTTCGTGAAGCGCATTCACTACAGTTTATCAGTGCTTCCGCAGGGAGCGCCGGGAAAACAGAACATGGGGCGCACCAGTTCCCCTGCAAAGTAGCTGTTACTACTATAACATACCGCCCCAAAATTGGCAATCTTTTTTTGCCGCATCCCCCTGAAAAAGAGAACGAAAAAACTGCGGCGCGCCCTGGGCGCGCCGCAGCCATTTGCAGAAAATCAGGAACCGATACCGCCTGTCACATGGCGATGCCGCCATCCACCCGGATGACCTCGCCGGTGATATACTTGGCCTTGTCCGAGGCCAGGAAGGCGGCGCATTCCGCAATGTCCTCCGCCTTGCCCATGTGGCCCATGGGGACGGTAGCAATCAGGGCGTCCAGGGCCTTCTGGTCCATGTTGGCCGTCATGGGCGTCTCGATAGCGCCGGGGGCGATGGCGTTGCAGTTGATGCCCCGGGTGGCCAGCTCCCGGGCCACCGTTTTGGTCAGGGCGATGACGCCGCCCTTGGCGGCGGTGTAGTTGGCCTGGGCCGCGTTGCCCATCAAGCCGGAGACGGAGGAGATGTTGATGATTTTCCCCGCCTTCTTCTTCATAAAGTTGCGGTAGCAGGCGTGGATGGTGTTGAACATACTCTTCAGGTTGATGTTCAGCACCATATCCCAGTCCTTCTCGCTCATGGCGAGAAGCACCTTGTCCCGGGTGATGCCGGCGTTGTTCACCAGGATGTCAACGCCGCCCATCTCCTTGATGACCTCCTTCACGGCGGCATCCACCCCCGAGAAGTCGGACACGTCGCAGCGCTTGAAGACCGCCTTGACGCCGTGGGCCTGGGCAATCTGCTGGGCGGCGGCTGCGCCGTCCTCCTCCGCGCACAGGTCAAAAATCACCACATCCGCGCCGTCCCGGGCTAGGGTGTCGGCAATGGCGTAGCCAATGCCTCTGGCCGCGCCGGTGACCAGCGCTACTTTTCCGCTTAATTCAGCCATATTGTAAACCTCCATTTGTTTCCTGTCAGCCCCGGATGGCGGCGACAGCCCCATTCAGCGTGGCGACATTTTCCACATTCAGCGCCAGCACATCGGGCGCGATGCGCTTGATCAGGCCGGTCAGGGTGCAGCCGGGGCCAACCTCCACAAAGGTGTCCACCCCTGCGGCCACCATGTTCTCCACGATTTGCTGCCAGCGGACGGGGTTTTCCACCTGCTTCGTCAGCAGCTCCTTGTACTTCCCCTCCTCATAGGGCTGGGCGGTAACGTTGGAGTACAGGGGGTACTTGGGTGCGCCAATTTCCAGCGGCGACAGCACATCCACCATCCCCACGGCGGCGGAGTGCATAAAGGGGGAGTGGAAGGCGCCCGCCACCTTCAGCGGGATGGCCCGGCCCCCGGCCTCCTTCACGATGGCCCGGAAGGCGGGCATGGAGGCGGACAGACCGGCGCAGGCCGTCTGGCCCTCGGAGTTATAGTTGACGGGGTAGACCTGGTCGCACTGTGCGGCCAGCTCCTCCACCTTCTGGGGGGGCAGCTTGACCACGGCGACCATGCCCGTATCCGCCTCATCGGAGGCGGCCTGCATCAGCTTGCCCCGGGCGCACACCACCCGGAAGGCGTCCTCCACGCTGACCGCGCCGGAGAAGCCCAGAGCCGAAATCTCGCCCACGGAGAAGCCCGCCAGCACATCCGGCTCGATGCCTGCCTCCCGCAGCGCGGAGGCGGCAGCCACCTCCACGGCGAACATATCCGGCTGGGTGTTGCTGGTGACGGTCAGCTCCTCCTTGGTGCCGGAGAAGCACTGGGCGCTGGTGCCGGGGCGGATGCTGTCCGCCAGGTCAAAGACGGCTTTGGCGGCAGGGCTGTGCTCCGCCAGCTCCTGGCCCATGCCGGGGTACTGAGCGCCCTGGCCGGAAAAAACAAACGCGATTTTACCCATAAAAGCTCCATTCTAGCCGCTTGCCTTCTATCTAAAACGGAAGGGAAACACTCAAAAGCGGCTGAATGGAGCCTCCCCCTCTTCGGCTGCCCGCAGCGGGCCGGGCCGGTACACAGGGCAGAGCCGTATCATATGCGTGACTCCGCGCAAATATACCGAAGGCACCGGCGGTTTGCCCCGCCGATGCCCGCAGCACTGTGTACGATTGACCGTAATCAGCCGACTTTCTTCTCAACAAAGGCGACCAGCTCACCGATGGTGCCGATCTTCTCGTCCAGCTCCAGCTCGACGTTCAGCTCTTCCTCCAGCTCCATCACCAACTCGGCGATAGCCAGGGAGTCGATGCCCAGATCCTCAAAGCTGGTCTCGGCAGCGAACTCAGAAGCGTCGCGGCCGCTGTACTCTGCCAAAACGTCACAAACCTTTTCATAGATGTCCATTCTCAATTCGCCTCCATTTATACTAGAATAAAATGCACAGGATATTACATCCGCAAGGACAGCACAGCGCCGCCTGCAAATCGCTCCACAGGGCGCACCATAACTATCGGATTCATCATACCGAAGTTTCAGGGGTTTGTCAAGCCTCTCCTGCACGGTTTTTCAAAAATATGTTGATGAATTTCTGTGTCCTCCAGCCCCTCCGCCGTCGGCAAATCAGACAAGGCTAAATTTCCCCATTTCCACATTTTTGGAAAAAACGCGGCCCTTGACATCATGCCCCGCTCTGCTATAATAAGCGTATCAAACAACTGCATAACCTTATCAAGAGTGGTGGAGAGAACGGCTCGATGAAACCCGACAACCTGCGCGAAGGCGCAAGGTGCCAAATCCGGCGGTACTGTATCGAAAGATGGGGATAGACCACAAGCTGCACGTTCCGTCGCCGGAACGTGTTTTTTCGTCTTTTTCCCGCAACGGAACAAAGAAAGGAACCGAAAAGCAATGACAAACCGCATTTTTACCTCTGAATCCGTCACCGAAGGCCATCCTGACAAGCTGTGCGACCAGGTCTCCGACGCCGTGCTGGACGCGGTGCTGGCCCAGGACCCCATGGGCCGTGTGGCCTGCGAGACGGTGACCAACACCGGCTTTGTGCTGGTCACCGGTGAGCTGTCCACCTCCGCCCAGGTGGACATCCCCGCCGTAGTGAAGCGCACCGTGAACCGCATCGGCTACAACAAGCCGGAGTACGGCTTTGACGTGAACTCCATTGCCATCATGACCTCCCTGGAGCAGCAGTCCGCCGACATCGCCATGGGGGTGGACAGCTCCTCCGAGCATCGCCAGGGGGCGGCGGACGAGGCCGACCTCATCGGCGCAGGCGACCAGGGCATGATGTTCGGCTACGCCTGCCGGGAGACTGAGGAGCTGATGCCCGCCCCCATCGCCCTGGCCCACAACCTGACCCGCGCCCTGGCGGAAAAGCGGAAGAGCGGCGCGCTTCCCTGGCTGCGCCCGGACGGCAAGAGCCAGGTCACGGTGGCCTATGATGAAGCGGGGAACCCGGAGTGGTGCCCCGCCGTGGTGGTCTCCACCCAGCACGACCCGGACATCTCCCACAGGGAACTGACCGAGGCCGTCGTGGAGGAAATCATCCGCCCCAACCTGCCCAAAACCTTCCTGCGTCCGGAGACAAAGCTCTATGTGAACCCCACCGGTCGCTTCGTGGTGGGCGGCCCCGTGGGCGACGCCGGTCTGACCGGCCGGAAAATCATCGTGGACACCTACGGCGGAGCCGCCGCCCACGGCGGCGGGGCCTTCTCCGGCAAGGACCCCACCAAGGTGGACCGCAGCGCCGCGTACATGGCCCGCTATGTGGCAAAGAATCTGGTGGCCTCCGGCCTGTGCGACAAGTGCCAGCTCCAGCTGGCCTACGCCATCGGCGTGGCCCACCCCGTCTCCGTGCTGGTGGACAGCATGGGTACCGGCATCGTCAGCGATGAGAAGCTGGCCGACCTGGTGCGGCGGGTCTTTGACCTGCGCCCCGCCTCCATCATCCGGACGCTGGACCTCCGCCGCCCCATCTACGCGCAGACCGCCGCCTACGGCCACTTTGGCCGCCCGGAGCTTGATTTGCCCTGGGAGCGGCTGGACAGGGCGGAGGAACTGCAAGCCTGCCTGTAAGCGACTGGGAATCTTTGAATCAACGCGGCTGTGACCGAAGGGAGCAAGTGCAGGGTTGGTATATCCGCCCTGCACTTCTCTTAAAAAAAATCGGAATGCCATCTATCCAACAAAAGCCAGGACACCACCCCAAAGCTCAGGCCCTCACACCGAGGGCCTGGGCTTTCCACCGTTCCCGGCGAGGCGTCCAGTATTGCGTGACCCGTATCATTCAACCGGAAGCGCAAACGCAGGCGAAACGGAACACATCACTTTACGCCCATAGCCCCGGAAATCACCATGCGCTGCACCTCGCTGGTGCCCTCATAAATCTCAGTGATTTTTGCGTCCCGCAGGAACCGTTCAAAAGGATACTCGCCGGAGACGCCGTCCATCCCCACAAGGTCGATGCAGCGGCGGGTAACATCCACGGCGGTTTCAGAGGCAAAGAGCTTTCCCATCGCGGCATATTGCCCAAAGGGTTCGCCGTCCTGCTTGGCCTGCGCAGCCCGCCAAACCAAGAGCCGGGCGGCGTCCACTTTGGTTTGCATATCCGCAAGCTGGAATTGGGTGTACTGATATTTGGAAATCAACTGCCCATTCGTGCTGTGTTCCGTCACATACTTTTTGCAGCAGTCGATGGCTCCCTGTGCGATGCCGACCGCCTGTGCGCCGACGCTGATGCGCCCGCCGTCCAGAGTGGCAAGGGCCGTTTTGAAGCCCTTTCCCAACTCTCCCAGCAGATTTTCCTTTGGGATTTTGCAATCCTGGAAAACAAGCTCATAGGTAGCAGAGCCACGAATACCCATTTTCTTTTCCTTTTTGCCAAAGGTAAAGCCAGGTGTGCCTTTCTCCACAACAAAGGCGGAAATACCTCTGCTCCTTTGGCTGGGGTCAGTCACCGCGCTGATAAAGTAAATGTCAGCGTAGTAACCGTTGGTGATAAAAATTTTAGAGCCGTTTATAAGCCAGTGGTCGCCCTTATCCTCCGCCCTTGTGGACTGTCCACCGCCCAAATCCGTACCGGCCCCGGGTTCCGTGCATCCAAAAGCCCCCAACTTTTCCCCCTTCATCAGGGGCAGCAGGTATTTTTCCTTCTGTTCCGGCGTCCCAAGCACGGAGAGCGCATAGGCTCCCAGGGAATGGTGGGCGGCAAACATGATAGAGGTCGTGGCGCAGTATTTCGCCAGTTCCTCCACCATGGCGATGTAGGCCAAATACGAGTGTCCACCGCCGCCGACCTCCTTTGGGTAGCAGACCCCCATCAGATTCATCTCGCCCAGGCGCTTGAATGCCTCGGACGGGAAGCGCTCCTGCTCGTCCAGTTCAGCCGCCAACGGCGCGACCTCATGGACTGCAAACTCGTGGATTTGCGCCAGCAGCAGTTGTTCCTCCTGAGTAAAATGAAAATTCATTGTTTTTCCACCTCGTGTCATTTTTGAACGAGAGATGTACGTTCAGCGCTTGCCATCTCCTGCCCTCTGGATTATAATAACACCGGAGCCCATTCAGAAAAAGCGAATGATTCAAAATGCAGGATTCGGTTTTTCCGTACAATTCAGGAGAATACGATGGACACGAAAAATCTGGCCACACTGGTTGCAATCATAGAAACCGGCAGCTTCCAAAAGGCGGCAGCGCAGCTGAATTATGCGCCTTCTACGGTCACGTCTCAAATACGGCAGCTGGAGGAGGAGCTTTCCCTGAAGCTGTTTGAAAAGGTCGGACGAAAAATGGAACTGACCCAGGCGGGACGGGAAATCATGCCGTTTGTCAGGGCCATCCTGCAAAACGTAGAGCAAATCAACAACTATCAAAAAGACATCTCAGAAATCACAGGGACGCTGCGGCTGGTTGCGCCGGACTCTATATTTATCTACCTCATGCAGCCCATCATCAGGGAAATTCTGTATGAGGCGCCCAGGGTCAATCTGGTTTTCAATTCGCTCCCATCAGAGGAAATCAATCAGGCCATCGTCAACGGAACTGCCGATATTGGAATCGACTGCGATAAGGGGCACTTCCCGGATACGGTGGTGCATCTGCCCGCCAGACCGTTTCAGGCGTGCCTGATCGCTTCGCCCTTTATGGCTCCAGCGGAACGGGATTTCAAAAAACGGTCAGCATGATTCTGAATGAGCCGTATGCAAATTATCAGAAGGGGATAGCCGCTTACCTCGACCAAAAGGACATCGTGCTGAACCCGGACATGAAGCTGCAAAGCATCGAGGCAGTCAAAAGAAGCGTTATGAACAACCTGGGAATCGCCTATGTCCCCCAGTTTTCTGTGGAGGAGGAGCTGAAAAACGGTTCCCTGCTCCGGTTGGAGACAGAGCTGGACGGCAAATCGTATCCAGGGGTGTGCGTGTTCCACAGGAACAGGTGGGTCAGCCCGCAGATGGAATTGGCGTTTCGGATTTTGCAGGAGCAAATCGAGGTGGACTACAGCCAGTATAAGGACAGCGCAAATTGACGGCCGCATCTCCGATAAAAGCCCGCGCCCTTCCCGGTTTCGGGAAGGGCGCGGGGTTTACTGCATCATTCAGTTTTTATTCAAATCCTGCTTGATTTGGGTGGTGCTGACCTCCGGCGTCCGGGGGAGGTAGGCCACCTCCACCCCTTCCTCTTTCAGGAAGTCGAACTTGCCCTGCCAGTCATCTCCAATGACGAAGGTATCGATGTGATACTCGTGCATATCGCTGCGCTTCTGCTCCCAGGAGGTCTCCGGGATGACCAAATCTACGTAACGGATGGCCTCCACCAGGGCCTTGCGCTGCTCATAGGAGAAATAGCACTTCTTCCCCTTCTCCTGCCAGTTGAACTCATCGGTGGACAGGGCGACAATCAGATAGTCCCCCAGCGCCTTGGCCCGGCGGAGCAGGTTGATGTGGCCGTAGTGCAGCAGGTCAAATGTGCCGTAAGTGATAACACGCTTCATAATTCCCATTCCTTTATGCGTTCACCTGCGGGTCGCCGCCCGTTGGGGTGATGTACCTGTATTATACCTGAAAGCGGCGGCAAATGCAACCATGCGCCGCCGGGAAATGGGGGAGCGATGCGATATAGCTGCCTGTTCCCGCCCTCAGAGGTTCAGCCGCTGAATCGCCATCAGGATGGAGGGCATGGTCTGCTTCTTTCGGCTCAGCACGCCGGGCAGGATGGCGCTGCCGTCCGCCGCCGTCACGTTGAAGGCGTCCTGCACCACGTCCCGGCTTCCCTCGCCCTGGTAGAGCAGCTCGGTACACTCCTCCATGATGTCCGTCAGCATCAGGAACACCATGTCCAGATGGGTGCGCTCCTTCACCATGGTCATGTAGGGCAGGAGGCGCTTCTTCAGCTTCTCCGTGTTCTCCTTCCCAGTGACGCTGACCTGCCCGATACCGAACTTCAGCTCGTCGGCGTTGAAGGTCTTGAAGTCCTGGTAGAAGATTTCCTCGTCGGTCTTGTCATCCGTCCGGCACCCGGCGGCAAACATATTCCGGGCGTGCTCCTCTGTGTCGATACCCGCGATGTTCGCCAGCTCCTGGGCAATCATTTTATCCACCGGCGTGCAGGTGGGGGAGCGGAAGGCCAGCGTGTCAGAGAGGATGGCGGAGCAAAGCAGTCCCGCCGTGTTGGGGTCGATTTCCACGTCGTTTTCCTTGTACATCATGGCGACGATGGTGGCGGTGCAGCCCAGAGGCATATTCCGGAACAGCACCGGCTGTAGGGTCTGGATGCCACCGATGCGGTGGTGGTCGATGATTTCCACGATTTCCGCCGCGTCGATGCCGTCCACTGCCTGGGTCTTTTCGTTGTGATCCACCAGAATGACCTGCTGCCGCTGCATATCCAGCAGATTCCGCTGGGAAATCAGCCCCACAAAGCGCTGCTCGTTATCCACCACCGGGAAGTACCGAATCCTGCGCTTCGTCATGACCTGGCGGATGTCCGTCACGAAGTCGTTCTGCCGGAAGGAGACGATTTCCTTGTCGGGGGGGGGGCGGGGGGGGGGGGGGGGGGGGGGGGGGCGGGGGGGGGGGGGGGGGGGGGGGGGGG
>JAJQFX010000048.1 GCA_021200895.1 Clostridiales bacterium
TTTCATTCCCTTTGGTGCCTTGGAGCGCAGCGGAAAGGAATGGTCATAAATATGAACAGAAGGCGAAATAGGAGGCGAACCAGGAGGCGTCGGTATGACGAGGACAAGCCTCTGGTGAAAAATTTCTTTTTTGTATATTGCTTCGTGTGTGCAGTTCTGCTTGCCACCGTCGCGGGAAGTACGCTATCCAAAGCGTATGGTACGATTCTCTGGGACGAATATTACCCGACGTTTGTCTTTGCGGGTTGCCTGTTAGCGGCATTCTGGTTTATTGGCAACCTGATTAAATTCAGGAACAGAGTGCTTGTAGCGCTGGCGGCGCAGCTGCTTGCGGCCATTTTAATTCCCATCGGTGTGGTTATTGCCTTCTTTCTGCTCAAGGGCTTCATCGCAGTCATGACAATGCTCGGAAACGCCGTACAAGGCGTTCTTATCGGAATCCTTGGCACGATTGTGGTTGTGGTGATTATCTTCTGTATGTTGACTGGGATGGATTTTGAAACATTCCTGATGCTGTATGTTCTGCACAACATCTTCAAAAACGATGATGACGATTGAACCGTAAAATCAAATAAATCCGGCAGACGGGGCAATGCCCGTCTGCCGGATTTGCAGAATGCCAGTAAGAGGATGACGCGTTAGTGTTTTTCATTGCTTTTCTTTGGCGCTTCCAGACCGTCTTCCCAGGAAAAGCGTTCGCCGCAGCAGGGAATCAGCATCAGCCGGGTGTTGCCCAAGTCCAGCATATCGTATGCCTGTATGGCCTGGTTGGACAGCACCACGTTTCCGTTCAAATAGCATAGTTCCCTGGATTCCCCCGTAGCCACGATGAATTGACGGCTGCGGGGTTCATAAATCACCGCAGCGTGCTTAAAGCGGGAAATGCTGTGATCCGCGCTGAGTACCACATCCATGTTGGCGGCGCGGCCAATGAAGTTCCGCCCGGACTTCAACTTGAAGCTCTCTCCTTTGTACTCTCCTTCGGTGCAGACCAGCCAACCCACCACCGGCTCTACACCAATGACGCGGGAATAATAGCCCACTGTGCAGTTGTCGTCCTCTTCGCTCTGGGCATGGGTGGGAGCCGGGACAACAGGCGGAGTAGTCGGTGTCACAGGGGGCTGCGGTTGTTCGCCGGGATGGGTGGCAGGCACAGTCCGCGATTTGGGCACCGGTGTCGGTGTTGATGTAGGCTTTGGCTGCGCCGTAGCAGCACTGGCGGTGGCCGCCTGGGGTGCTGCCGCAGACTGGTTCTTAGCGGCAATCTGCGCACAGTAGGGGCAGTTTGCGCCATTTTTGTCTTGGTCGTAATAATGACCTTTTGTACAACGAATCAAATTCATAGTCAATTCTCCTTTATTGATAACGTATGAAAATTGCAGAGGTGTTGTCCAAACCTGTCCGTGTCTGGTTCAGATAGGGCGACAGCAATTCCGTCAGATTATTCAGTTTTGGGGTCAACTGTGCCAGTAGCCTGGACAATTCCAATCCTGTCAACAGTCCGGGAAGTCCGTCACTGCAGAGCAGAAGCAGATCCCCTGGCACAAGCTGGATGTTCTGCACGTCGATGTACCGCAGTTCACCGCAGCCCAAATAACTCAACAGTGCGGCACTTCTGGGCAGTTCCGCCTGGTACTCCGCCTGGGAGATTGCCCCTTCGCTGAGTGCCTCATCCAACTCCAGCCGATAGTTGTGCAACCGATTGAGCCAAATCAGTTGGCCGTCTCGAAAAAGACCGAGGCGACTGTCACCTACAGTCACCCAGCGAAAGGAACTGCCCCGACCTAACACTGCCACCAGGGTACTGCCCCCATCCAACGGCATACCGTCAACATCGGTCAGCCCTATGACCCTGGTATCTAACCGGCGGGCAATCCGCGTCAGGTCGGGAGCCTGCCCCTGCTGGATGGCGGTCTCACACTCTTCCAGGAAACCGGCACACGCACAGGCAGCAGCTCGCTCACCGCCGTTCAGCCCACCCACTCCATCGCACAACACAGCCGCAAACTGACCTGAGGACAAAGTGCCATACTCTAGCCAGTCCTGCTGGCTTTTTCGGGTTCCAAGCAGCGAGAGGGAGGTGACGCGCAGCTGCGGGTCGGGCATATATGCATCCGGTTCAGTGAGCTGAACGATTTCCGCTTCCTGCCTTTCCGGAACAGATTTGCTTTTCGCTTTTTTCCAACGCATACAAATCACCTTTTATTTACTATAGCATATGCTTATGACGATAGGGGCAAAATGTTATTTGTGACGGGCTTATTGTCATTTATTACATTTGCGACGCAGATTTGCGTTTATTGTATATTGTAAAAGAGAAAAGGGGGGAATCCTTTATGGTTGGATACTACAGTGAATCATTTTGGAACGCCAGCAGAATTTCAACTGTGCTGGGCATCTTACTGGGGTTGCTTTTGGCGGTGATTGGCGCATGTCTGCCTGGGCTGTTTTACTACAAAAGGCACCCGGAGGAACGCGGAAAAGCAATCAAATATGCGGTTATGGGTTGCATTGGTGCGATGTTCTTTATACCATGGATCATGGCCATTTCCGGCGCGGTGAAGGAGCCGCTCTCTGAAGCTCAGCGGAAAAACTGCCGCCTGTCTCATCCGGCGTGGATTGCATATGGCGTTTTTGTGTTGGGGTTCGGGGTCTTTCTCCTCTGCGCGCTCCCCACACAATCGGTTTGGACCTTTCAAATGATTTATCGGGTGGCCTATTTTCTGGCCGCAGGGGCGGTGCTGTTGCTGGCATTTCCCGCCCAGGGGAATCGGTTTTGGGCCTGTAACCTGGCCGCGCCTTATTTGCTGGTCTGCTGCGCAAATTATACCTATGCCAGAATGGGTACGTTCTACGCCATTGTGAAGCTTGTACTGTTGGCGGGGACTGTCTTTGTCTTTGCAGAGTTACTGCGTGCAGCTGGCGGCGCACCAGAAGCGTCACCTTCCTTCGCACGGTCTGCGCCTACAAAGCCTGCTCCCGTAAAAAGAGCAACGCCGTGGAGAGCTGCACAGCAGGATTCGATTCCTACCGTTCAGATACCTCCACAGCAACCCTTATGCCAGACCACGCCAGTTGCATCTTCCAGCAGAAAACACCCGGCAAAGAAAATTCTCCTGTGTACGGATGGACAATACAGCGGCTGCAAGTTCCCGCTCCGGGAGGAGGAAACCCTGTGCCTGGGGTCAGATCCCGCGCTGGCGCATTTGGTGTTCACTGGGGTTGAAATTGCGCCACTTCATTTGGAGATTACCTTCCAGAGCGCACAAAACCAATATCTGGTTGCGGTACCCTTTGGTGTCCGTGTCTATTTGGGCAATGCGCTGCTACCTGAAATCAGCGTGATTCCAATTGGAGAGGAGATCTCTTTTGGGCTTCCGGTGCAGCGGTTTCGTTTACTCTAATTGCAGTGAATCGTGTCTGCTCTTGTGATTTGTCACAGGATTGTTCTCGTGGTTGACCAAATTGCCCTTGACAAATTATATACCAGATTGCCAAATACCTTAATGTCGGTAATTCACATTCCAAAGCGGTCACTGCGGAGGTAGAGAAAGCGCTGGATACAGTTCTTCAAAATCAGGTAGATGTGACCAGAATGGTAGGTGAAGTACATGGCAAGTAGTCTGCTAACCAATATGCAGAAATCCTGCATGAAAATCTGCAAGCGACTGCATTTTGCAACTTTCGATGCCATCCGATGAAGTTCGGGCGCTTTTTTGCATCCTTTCTCAAAAACGGGAAAATAAACTGCTTTTATTAGAGGATACCTTCAAATGCCAGAGCTATCATCCTCCTTCATACCGTCCAGAATGACGGCGATCATTTGAATCGTGTCCAGCAGATCGCTGTCCACTTGATTTCCTGCCTCAATGTGCTGCAGCTCATCCAGCGCAGCGGCCAGCTCATTCCGAAGGGCCTTGAACACCCTCGGATTGCCCTGCACCACTACGTCCTTCTCCAGCAGCCGCCGGGTAATATAGTCCTGCTTGGTCAGCCCGGACAGCCGCACATAAGTTTCCAGCAATGCGTCCTCCTCCGGCGATACCCGGAAGGCGATGGTTTTGCTCCGCCAACGGCCACGGGTATCCAAATTTTTGAGTGACATTGTTACACGCTCCTTTCCATGTCCAGCCTAGTTGCCATCTCTACCTGCTTGGACGGGAACAGATGGGCATAGTTATAGGTGATGTCAATGCTCTCGTGCTCCATCCGGTCAGCGATGGCCGTAGCCGAAAAGCCCATGTCGATCAGCAGGGAGACGGCGCTGTGCCGCAGGTCGTGGATTCTGATCCGCTTGACATCAGCCTCCTTTGCGCCACTGTCCATCTCATGATGCAGGTAGCTCTTGGTCACGCTGAACATCCTGTCCTCCGGCTGAATCTCATAGAGCATCTTCAAATAATCCTGCATTTCTGACACAAGAAATTTCGGCATGACGATGATACGGTTGCTTTTCTCCGTCTTGGGGGTCGTGATCAGGTCACGACCCTCCAGCCGCTGATAGCTCTTGTTAATGCTGACTGTCCCCTTCTCGAAGTCGAAGTCCGCTGGGGTCAGAGCCAGCAGCTCGCCCTCCCGAAGTCCACACCAGTACAGCATCTCGAAGGCGTAATAGGACAAGGGCTTGTCCATCATTATCTCCGCAAATTTCAGGTACTCTTCCTTTGTCCAGAAGAGCATCTCCCGGTTTTTCTTTTTGCCCATGCTGCCCGCCTTCTGGCAAGGGTTTTCCCGCAGGTTGTAGTAGCGGACGGCATGGTTGAAGATGGCGCTGAGCTGGTTGTGAACCGTTTTCAGATAGACAGGAGAGTAGGGCTTTCCGTGCTCATCCTTATAGTTCATCAGCTCATTCTGCCAGGTGATGATCTGCTGGGGCGTAATCTTGCACATCTTCAGCTTTCCTAAATAGGGCACCAGCTTGGTGCGAATGATATGCGCCTTGGTATGCCAGGTGTTTTCTTTGACGCGGGTCTGCATATCCGCCGTATAGAGCTCCACGGAGCTCTTGAAGGTCATATCCAGGTCGGAGGTGGCCTTGTTAAGCTGCTCCCGCTCCCATGCCTGGGCCTCTCTCTTGGTTTTGAAGCCCCGCTTCTGGGTCTGCTTGCGCTCCCCGTTCCAGTCGGTATAGCGGTAGATGACCCGCCAGGTATTGTTTTTTTTCTTCCTTGTAGACTGCCATTACGAATCCTTCCTTTCTGTTCCGTTGTAATAGAACTTTTCCATGAAATACCTGCGGTTGACCCGGCCTGAAACGGTCAGATAACCCTTTTCCCGTAGCTCGGCATTGAGTTTCTGTACGACCTTGTAGGCATAGGACTTGGAAACGCCCAATTCCGCAGCTACTTCCTCGACCTTCATGAACAGCTGTTCTGTCGTGGGTACACCCCTCCTTTCTGTCCTCGCTGGGTTCGCAGAACTGCAGCGATTCGTTAAACTAATTTGTTAATTATAATGCTATTATACTAAGCATCTATGTTAATGCCAAGCGGCTTACGAGAAAATGCCAAGCAAATTTATTTATATTTCCCTTGACTATCCTAAACGAATCTGTTATGCTATGATTATCCAAAGATTTCACACAGGAGATGATTCCTATGGCAATCGGAGAACGAATCCGCTTTTTCCGCACCATGCGGGGTATGACGCAAAAATATCTGGGGATGCTGCTGGGGTTCCCTGAGAAGTCCGCAGACGTTCGGCTGGCTCAGTATGAGACGGGAGCCAGGACACCAAAGGCCAACCTGACCGCTTCTATGGCTCGTGTCCTGGACGTGTCTCCGCAGGCGTTGGCAGTGCCGGACATTGATTCCTATACCGGCCTGATGCACACCCTCTTTACCCTGGAGGATCGGTACGGCTTGAAGGTCACGGAGCGAGACGGCGAGGTCTGTCTCCAGGTGGACGTATTCCAGGGTAAGGATGCCGCAGAGCTGCACAAGATGCTCTGTGCCTGGCAGGAGCAGTCGGCCAAGCTGGAGGCCGGGGAGATTACCAGGGAGGACTATGACCGCTGGCGTTACCGTTACCCCGAATTTGACACCATGCAGATTTGGGCGAAGGTGCCCTCGCAGGAGCTGAGCGATATGCTGCTGGCTGGTCTAAAGGAAGAACAGGACAAATAAAAAGAGCGCTATCTGACTTGCTTGATGATAAATCAGATAGCGCTCTTAAACTGTGAATAATGAAAAATGTTGCCAAATCGTTGCCACGGAGGGGATCAGCCCCGAAAAAACGTTGCTATTTCAGGCTTTTCCGCCCTGTGAAATCATTCCCACTCTAGTTTCAGGCTTTGGTTTAGGGTGATAAAATGCACTTTCAATTCGCTTTTTGTCCAAATAATCCACGTATTCCAGGCTTTTCACAGCGTCTTTACGAATTTTGTAGCCGTTTTGTAGCCAGCGATTTTATACGAACTATCCGTTCACAATGGCCTTGGGCAACAATTTGTGGCCTTAACGGGAGTTATTCCCTCCAATAATGCGCATGAAATTGTCCGTCTGGTTCACCTCAAAACCGGGTGTGATTATTATTTTCACGCATATATCGAGAAATTTGTGAGCGATTTTTATTGCAAAGGAGTCCTGACAATGAAGAAATTACTTTCCTGCCGATTTAATATCGACACCGCCAGCGTGGAGATCAGGTACACAGATGGTAGCCAAATCAGCATCTACACCCCAGGGGCAGACGATGAGCTTTGCCTCACTGTCCCCATGCAGACAGAGATCGACTGGCTGATTTACAATGAGCCAATGACCTACGCCTGGTGCTCTCTGGTGAACTGGAGCAGTATGCCAGGGATATGGCGGGAACCCATGGTATGATTATATAGCTTTATTCATAAAGTTCAGATATGTAAGCTGATTCAGATGGTCCCTCTAGGAGGCACATTGCTGTCACGGAGTAGGACGCATGCACCCTAGTCCTAATGTATAGTGGTAAGCACTCAGTCAGATATCCGAAATCTCTTCATATTCTATTTTTTCGAGATATTCGTAAGTATTTTGATAACGATTATATTTGCCAATACATGCGAGAAGTTCGTTAATTCGTTCTTCTTTGCATGCGGGATCTCGTTGAATTTCAATATATAGACATAGCAATTGAGTTGTCGTAATTAAAGCGTGTCCACGCGCTTCGCAATACTTTAGCATCTGGTGAGGAAAAACATCTTCGGTTCGCTCATCCACAGGAGTATCACAGAACCCATTTACAATTAATAAGGATTTAGGGGAATCTCCAGTTTCCTCTAAATATTGAGACGCCCATTTTTCAAGTTGAGCAGCATGTTTTTCTGCTGCGCTTTTTGACACTCCCTTTATTTCGGCAACAACACCAATGTCGCCATATTTTGCTATTACGTCACTCCTGCCCTTTTCTGCGTCAAGTATTAAAAAGCCAATCTCCTCTAATACTTTCTTGGTGATTTCTTCAAGCGGTTCTCCACTTGCTGTTAGCAAAAGTTTATACTTTTGAATGTTCCTGATACGATCCTCTTGATTCGTAAGATTAATCTGTAACTTCTTAATTGCTGCCTCAATATCTCTTTGTTTTACAATTTCTTCATGTTCTCCCAAAATGCTAATCTTGTTGGCCCACTGTGGTAGAATAAAATCCTCACTCGATGAGCTAAGTTTCTCATTCAATTCAAATAAGCTATCAAGGTATTTTTCCCGTAGTCTCTCCAACAGTCAGAGTCCTCATATTCACTTTCGTAATAAGGCTGTGGAAGACAAACAATTAGGCCTGTTCCATAGTGGGCAACAGCAGCAACAACTTTGTCTGTTCCTTTGACCTTTGCTAAAGCAGTATTTTCTTCCTTGATTGAAAAGTAGGATTCGTATCGGCTGCTATTAGCAGTCTGCTGAAGAAAGTTGCGGTATGGAGACTTACAGCAAGCACTTACTTGGGTTCCGCTAACATGAGTTGCCTTAATAGTAATAGGAAGAAACGAATATGCGTCAAACTCTCTAACAAAATTAGTTTGCCGAGCATTTTTACCCGTCCCGCTATACTCTTTCTGCCCAGTATAAATATAGCAATTTTCATTTCGTCCCATCAAAAGGAAGAGATTTCTTCCGTGTTTTAGTAATTCGATAATTTGATCTTTAATGGCAGAAAAATCTTCTACTATTTGAGATGACTCATATTCTGATAGGCGTGTTTT
This sequence comes from Clostridiales bacterium, assembly GCA_021200895.1. Lineage (GTDB taxonomy): Bacteria > Bacillota > Clostridia > Oscillospirales > Oscillospiraceae > Onthomonas. Next base: position 8,171 of record JAJQFX010000048.1, read on the forward strand.
ATTCTGATATGTCGAAGCATCTTCCCCGTAGCTGTCTTCAACTAAATATCCGACATCAATTACTACCGCATCATAATCGAGTAATGAGATCGATGCCGAGAAACTGTTCTCTTGGAATCCACTATAATTTAATTCTTCAAATTCTGTATTTAATCCTAGCATTTTCATTTTCATAAGTTTATCTATCATTCTTTCTATCTATATAATTTTTGCGTCCACATAGATGTAAGTATCCATCGATATTTTCCCTTTTATCAATTTTTAACTTCGTCCTAATCTTCGCTTCTGCAATTTCTTCCAAATCGACCTAAAACTCTTGCATATATCCGATTCAATTTTCAATTGATTAACCAATATCTCTTGATCTACCAAGTCAAGTGCAGTTTCGATATTCTCATTGTTTCTGATGATAGTATCAATTTCTTCTAGTATGCTGGTACGCAAGATTGGGTCTATATGTTCAATCCTGGGCAAGAGTATATTACCCATCTCCCCGGGCAAAATTTCAAGCACTCCACCGCCATAGCTTCTTCCACATATTTCTGTAAAGGCAAAAGAGATGCTATTATAATACGCAAGAAGAATGTTTTCTGGATTGATGCCAGGATTAAATTTCATCCTATGCATTGTATCTGTGGATACTGCGCCACAACAGTTAAGTACGAATTTGGGATACAAATTGTTCCTTCTTAGGAAAAAGGCATCTGGTACCCAAACAGAAGGTACGATATACCACCTGTCACGGATAGAGCATTTATATCCTTCATGTTTGCCCGTTTTCTCGCCAAGCTCAATATATTTTTTGTGTGCAGATGGATAATTTTCATATGGTGTTTCAGGGAAACTAATTAATCTTGCACGTTTCCCAGCAGCTTTATTTATCTCCCAATCATCGGAAGTGAAATAAATGCCATGTGCATGAGAGCTTCTGCCAATTAAGGGGAGGGTAACAGATTCTAATTCATATTCTTTGGTTGTAGCCTCTGTAACAGAAAAATAACTATTATTCCCAGTTGTAATGCCAACGTTGATTAAACCATATTCAGAAAATTCCGCAAATCGTTTGTCCTCTCGCAGTTCTTGAATAAGACTCATCTCGTCTGCAGTTACAAAATACTTTGTCCACTTTTCTTTTACATGCTGTATTTTTTGAAAACCGTTTTGATTCAAATCAAGTCGTTCAAGATCATCCAAATTCGCCATTTCGATGATACGAATGCCTTTTTCTTTGCTACCTTTTTCTCCAATAAAAACAACTACTTCTTGTTCTATACCAGGAAAAACAAGCTGTTCAAAGGTGATTAGAGTGATCTTAGCAAGGCTGTTCGCTAAGTACAGTCGAAGATCTTCGGCATAAGCAACTTGAAGCACTTCCGCAGGAATCACAAACGCAATTCTACCATTGTTGGAGAGTAACTGCACACATGCCACAACAAATGCAACCCATGAATTGATGAGCTTATTAGCTTTCATTCCATGTGACGTTAAAATCTTTGACTGCATCTCTCGTTGGCTTTCATTTAAGTATTGATAGCGAATGTATGGGGGATTTCCTACTATAAAGTCAAAGTGTTCTTTACAATGCACTCGATTATAGCAGTCAAAAAATCTTCGTTAAATACTTCAATTTCTTCACGGTCTGCATATCGGCATCGAACTTTTTCTGCTACGTCATGTTCAATTTCAACAGCAACAATCCTGTTTACCTTCTCCAACAGAGACATATTCTCCATTGCCTCCAAGAATACGCCATCTCCACAGCTCGGCTCCAAGACAGTAGTGATGTCTTGAGACGCAACAAGTTTCACCATAGCATTTGCAAGCTGCAACGGTGTATAATACGCTCCTCTTAACTTCTGTGTTGTACTATCTTTTTTGAGCCTCATTGTGTTATACCTCTTTTAGAATTCGAGACGATATACCTTCGCAATCAATTCTTGAATTTCAGGAATCAGGCTATCTTTTTGCCTTTGGAGCAGATTTGCAATACGCTTGGAAGGACGACTAGCCAGGGTATCATTAATCTCGTATATCTCTCGACTTGCAGCCACTACTCTATCATAAATGGCTTTTTGTGTTTCTACACCAAAGTCTAGTTCCACAAACGGAAGTGTGGAAAGGGCGAATGTACCACGAGCTATAAAGCCGCCTTCAAAATTGCTGCCTACGATTTCCAAGATGCGTTCTGTAATTGGGTTGGACAACCATGCTTGGATGTACTCAAGAGCATAAGGACTGCCAGCTTTTTCACTAACAGCACAATAACCAGCGGTGCCTCCTGGTGAACAAAGGTAATCATGCGTATCCATGATATACATAGGTTCCTTGCTCAGAACGCCTACAATCAGTTTGGGACGATTTATAAATTTTGTTAAAGCTTGATTTCGTCCATACTGATACCATGTGTCTGCAGTGGCGTTCGGGACATCACGAGTTCCATTTGACGAAACGCACTTAGGCACCAAACGATCATAGTGCGCTAGAAGATAAGCATATGTCCCCGGATAGGTATTTTGCATTTCTTCTATGCTGATAAGATGTCCATTGTTATCGTAAGGGAAAATAATTTGCTTGTCGGTTGAAAGAATACTATACGAATTCAATCCTTTCTCAGCTTTTTTAGTTGGCTTGAAATATGGTCGAAGCAAAGCTTTTTCAATGGTGTAATTATTGCCATTTCTGTTAATTTCGACAGTGTCTGCATATTCAGACACTATTTCATCCGCAGAGAACCAATATACAGGAGTTGGTCTTTCGGCACTTGTCTGTATACCATTAAAAATTTCTGCGTGCTTTGTGATGGGAACAGATGCTTCATCCAGTTTTTGGAGCATTGTCAAAAAATCAAAGTCGGTTGTTAATCTCCATGGCAATTTGTTCAAAATAAAAGAGTTAAATTCAATCGAGCTTATTTCCTCTCCTGCCCATAGTTTATTGGCAGAATCAACTCCGCTATAAAAAAAGGTTTCCTGGCCTGATGCACAGAGAAGGATAATGGAACTATAAATAGTTTTATCTTCGAACAGTTGTGCATCCCCGAAGTCATCTAGACTGACAAGAAGCTGCTTTCTTGCAATCAAACTACGCAATTTCTCTCCAGCATTGACTTTGAAGAACTTGTTAGGGACAATATAGCATACAAAACCGTTTTGTTTGACTTTATCAATGGCTCGTTCAATAAAAATGAAGTATTTATCAAATTGTTTGTACGAGGTTTTATACTTTTTCTTGTAAATCTCTACCTCTGCATTTGGCAAAAGGGCGTGCATTCCTTCGGTATTTACATATGGAGGATTTCCGATAATGGCATCAAATTTATTTCCATTGTTAATAGCATTCCAATCAAAAGGAGCTATATCTATTATCTGATTAGCGATGTCTCCAACCCCATTCAATTCGAATGGCCCGACAAGAGAATTGCCAAACTGAATATTGGCACTCAAATCAGGAAGAATTGGTACTACTTCTGCTACCGAAGGCGCAGTTTCGTTTTCAATCAGTTTAATCAGCAAAGAAAATTTGGCAACTTCAACAGCATGGATGTCAATATCAACGCCATAAATGCAGGAGCAAAGAATGTTTTTCTTTTCTTGGAGAGGCAATTTATACAAATCAACACCTATCTCCATTAAATGGTCAGTCTGTCCATTGCGGATATACCATCGTATACAGTAGTCCTGCAAAAAGGCAAAGGCTTCCTCTAAGAAAATGCCAGATCCGCAAGAAATATCTGCAATACGGAGTTCCAAGATTTCGGAGGGCGATTTCCCAGCACACACTTTAGAAAGCGTTTTCTCGACCATATACTTGACGATTTCTGTAGGTGTAGTTACAACAGATCTGTTTTGGCAATCTTTCTTTTTACCAAGCCCAATTGTATTATTGTCAAGCAACACCAATTGCTCAGTCAGAAATATCTCATATATTTTCCCAAGTAAATTTGGTTCAATGATATTGAACAAATACGGACTCTGAGGATAGTATAATCCCTCTATCATGTCCGTTATAACTTCGCAAGAAAGATCAAAGATAATATCATCACCAGAGAACATTCCTGAATTATAGCGGCGGTCAGCCGTTCGAAACAATTCTTCTAGCTTGGATTTTAACTGAGCAGAATCTGTAATTGTCTCTTTCGGCTTGTGATACAATGGCAGATTTTTGTCCTCACAAATTCTCAAGAACACAATTTGGTTAATAAATTCTTGAACAGCATCGTTTAACACTTCCAGAGACTTATAACGACCTCCTTTTGCATACAATTCATTGCTGAGAGCTACACGCCATTCGTTGATTTGTGTAAGAAACAGTGCATCTACTTGCTGAGTATACCCACTAGCCGCAGGAAAGTTCTCTGCTAAATATGAATCAAACACGCCAGAATATACTGCGTCTCTCGAAATCAGCTCCATGATTTCTTCAATTTTTTCTGCATATTCCGTGTAATGATATAAACGATATCTAGCTACTGCACATCCATCATTTTCACGGGCTATATAGCAGGTATCATAAATTGCAAGATACTCAAAGTTAGTGAGCACAACCAGCTTGTGCTTTGCATTCCACCCATATTTCCTTGCTTGAATTGCTGGAGCAGAATCCCTTGTGATATCTACCGCAGGCTTTTTGGCCTCAACAAATAACTTTGCCACTCCTCGAAGCGTGAGCGTATAATCAGGCCGGTCTGTACGGGTAGAGTAATTTTCTGCAATCACTTCCCGATATTGAGGCGCAAGACCTTTCTCATTGGCAACATCCCAGCCTAATATTTTAAGGAACGGATCAATATATTCAATTCTGTAAGAATGTTCGTTATAGGCGTTTTTAGGATCTTTATAATATCATAAATTTTCATCAAAACGCGCTATAAGCCCTTGTAAGTCATCAATACATGTCATTTCGTTTTGTCCGCCTTTCGCTTATGACCGGTTGGTTTTTCAGCATCTTCTGGAATAATCCAAATACGGCTCATTCGCATTGCGCCATCAATGCGGTTTTCTTTGCAAAGAATTTGTACTTGTCGCGGGGAAACGCCCTATTTTTCGGCTGCTTCTTGTACTGTAATGTATCCATTTGTCTAGCAACATCTCATTCAAATACCGAAGCAAACTAAAAGCCCAGCAGGTCGTTTTCCGCGCTCGTTGAACCAACGTGCTTGGAAAGCGCACCACTGGGCAGATTTATTTTTTTACTTTCATTCAGCCTTATTTATGGTATAATTATTTTGAGGTGGTGTGAACATGGTCACGATTTTAACGGTTGAAGATGATAAAATGGTGCGGCTGCTGACGAAGGCCAAGCTCAGCTCCCGGTATCGTATCCTGGAGGCCGCCAACGGACAGGAGGCGCTGGATGTCCTGGAGCATGAGCATATCGACCTGCTGATTGTCGATATTCAAATGCCGGTGATGGACGGCTACGAGCTGGTGCGCACCCTCCGGGAGGCCGGGGACATGACGCCGGCAATCATGCTGACCGCAATGAACACCTTCGCCCATAAGAAGGAGGGCTTTGCCGTCGGGGTGGACGACTACATGACGAAGCCCATCGACTACGAGGAGCTGATTTGGCGCATTGAGGCCATTCTGCGCCGAGCGCAGATTGCAAACGAGCAGAAAATCGTCATTGGAGCCTTCTCCATGGAGCAGGACACCTTTTCCGCGCAGCACTGCGGCAAGCCGATTCCGCTGACCAACAAGGAGTTTCAGCTGCTCTACAAGCTGCTCTCCTACCCCAACGTGGTCTTTACCAAGCAGCAGCTTATGGATGAGATTTGGGGCTACGACACCGAAACGGAATACGACACCATCAAAACCTACGTCAGCCGCCTGCGCAGCAAATGCGCCGACTGTACGGAGTTTGAACTGACGGCAATCCGCGGCCTGGGGTACCGGGCGGTGATTCATAAGACGGGAGGAACCCAAAATGAAACGTAACAGCAGGCCCCGCTTCCGGTTGGTGCAGTTCCGGTGGATTTTCGCGGTGGACAGCATCGTTGTCATCGGCGCAGTCATGGCCTACGGCGCAGTCGCACGTTATTGGCTCGGCATGACGGAGGACAACGCCCTCTCCATGGTGGCGATCATCCCGCTGATGGTTCTGGTGGTGAGCCTGAGCACCGCCGTGATTCTGCGCTCCATCCGCCGCAAAATGGGGGTCCTGCTGGACGGGATTCAGGCGGTGTCAGAGGGAGATTTGGATGTAACATTGGACTGCAAAAATGCCGGGGAATACACCGCCATCTATCAGGGATTCAACCGCATGACCGCCGAGCTGAAAAAGACGAAGCAGGAGATGCAGAGTTTTGTCAACGAGTTTTCTCACGAGTTCAAAACGCCCATCACGTCCATCGCCGGTTTCTCCCAATATCTGCTGGATACGGGGGAGGACGTCGAAAGCCCGGAGCGGATGCAGTATTTACAGGTGATTTCGGAGGAGCCGCTGCGGCTGTCCAACCTGGCCCAGAACACGCTGTTGCTGTCCAAGGTGGAGGCCTGCGAAATCATCACGGAGAAGGAGCGCTACGACCTGTCCGAGCAGCTCCGGCGCTGCGCCATCCTGCTGCTGCCCAGGCTGGAGGAAAAGAATATTTCCCTTGCGCTGGAAATCGACGGCCTCTTCTACACGGGCAACGCTGAGCTGATGGAGCAGGTGTGGGTCAACCTCCTGAACAACGCGGTCAAATTCACGCCGGAGCACGGCAGCATAACGGTCACCGGCAAACAGACGGCGGAGGAACTCGTCCTCGCCTTCTCCGACAGCGGCGTCGGGATGGATGAGGAGACGGCCTCCCATATCTTTGAAAAGTACTATCAGCATGACACCGTTTCCACCGTCCGCGGCAACGGCATCGGCCTCTCCATCGTGGCCCGCATCGTGGCCCTTTGCGGCGGCACGGTTCAGGTGCAGAGCGCCCCCGGCGAGGGCAGCACCTTCACTGTCCGCCTGCCGCTGGCATAGGGCGCAGCGCCTCAATTTTTTGCTGTTCACAATTCCTTCCACGCTTTTTTACCTTCATGCAACCTTCCAGCTGTAACATAAAATCGTTCCGAGGGGAAAGCCCCAGGGAACGATTTTATGCGTGAAGGAGACAGCATGATGAATACAATGTATCTTTTGACCGGCGCGGCCGGTTTTCTAGGTAGCCACATCTGCGACGTGCTTTTGGAGCGGGTCGAACAGGTTCGGGCGCTGGTGCTGCCCGGCGACAAGTCCGTGAAATATGTCCCTGACGCTGTGGAAATCATCGAGGGCGACCTCTGCGACATGACCTCCCTGGATGCGTTCTTCACCGTCCCGGAGGGGACGCAGACCATCGTCATCCACTGCGCCAGCATGGTGACCACCAATGCGGATTTCAGCCAGAAGCTGTTGGACATCAACGTGGGCGGCACGAAGAACATAATCGAGCAGTGCCTGAACCACCCGGAATGTCAGAAGATGGTCTATGTCAGCTCCACCGGCGCCATCCCGGAGCTGCCCAAGGGTCAGAAAATCAAGGAGGTAGACCAGTTCGACGCGGAGAGCGACCGGGTCGTGGGCTGGTACAGCAAATCCAAGGCGATGGCCACCCAGGCCGTGCTGGATGCCGTGCGGGAGCGGGGCCTGAACGCCTGCGTGGTGCATCCCAGCGGCATCCTCGGCCCCAAGGACTATGCAATCGGTGAGACCACCGGCACGGTGATTAAAATCATGAACGGTGAAATGCCCATCGGCATGGGCGGCTCCTTCAACCTCTGTGACGTGCGGGATTTGGCAGACGGCTGCGTCAGCGCTGCGGACAAGGGCAGATGCGGCGAGTGCTACATCCTCGGCAACAAGGAAGTCACCATGAAGGAGATGTGCCACCTGCTCCACGACGCCAGCGGCTGCAAGACGCCTTATTTCTACGTTCCCCTGGGCATGGCCTACAAGCTGGCGGAGCAGATGGAGAAGAAGGCGGAAAAGACCGGCGAAAAGCCGCTGATGACCAACTTCGCCGTCTACAACCTGGCGAGAAATAATCAGTTCGACTACTCCAAGGCAGAGCGGGAGCTGGGCTATCACACCCGCCCCTATGCGGACACCCTGCGGGATGAGGCCCAGTGGCTTGCCGCAGGCGGATACCTTGCATCGTAAGCCAGGCCACAAATCAGGCTGCAATCACGTCTCACACAGAAAGGAGAACGTTCCAGTATGAATGACAGCATTACGATTGAAAAGGGCAACGGCAACACAGAATCCTTTACCGGTGGAAAAGCCTTCGTGGAAGCCGTGGCGAAGGCCGGTTCCAAGGAGGAACTGCGCCGCATCCTGAACAGGGGCCGAATCGCTCAGTTCAGTGAGAAGGATTTGGAGGAGGCTTACAGGAACCTGGCTCTGTCCCAGCACTGGGACGCCATACAAGAGTTGTTCGAGGACAAAGACTATGACAGCTGCTGCCAAAAGCTGGCTGCATACGGCATCACCACGTCAAAGGAGCATTTTGACCTGATCAACGACGTGATTGCAACCGCCTCTGATGCCGAATTGATTCACGAAATCCTTCACAACACCGATATGGATGCCACGCTGGACGCCCTGCACAGGCATGGCTATCACGCCATGACCGCCGAGTTCCTCCAGCTTGTCCATGAAAACGCCGTCCATCTTTATGAGGACGCCCTGCTGACGGAGGAAGACCTGGCGGAGCTGTCCGGTCAGACCTTTTATGAGCGCTGCGAAAAGTCCATCAACCTGATGTTTGCTCTGAGCACCATTGCGGGCCTCGCCCTAGGCGTCAGCGGCGTGGCGGACCCGGCGCTCCTGATTGCCATTGCCGGAGGCGTCAGCCTGATGTTCGGAAAGGAAGGTACGGCGCAATGAGCGATATCTGCGTCATTACCGGCGGGGGCAGCGGCATGGGGCTGGCCGCCGCAAAATTCCTGCCGAAGGAAAAGCGCATCGTGGTATCCGGGCGCACAGAGTCCAAGCTGCAAAAGGCGGCAGCTGAATTGCAGGAATTGGGGTATACGGCATACGCAAAGACCTGCGACACGTCGAACCGGGAGAGCGTCCGCACCCTGGCTGCCTATGCGGCTTCTCTGGGCAGGATAACGAACGTCATTCACGCCGCAGGCGTTTCCCCCGGCATGGCGCAGGCGGAGGCCATTGTCCGAATCAACGCCCTGGGCACCGTCTATGTGAATCAGGAGTTCGCCGCAGTCATGCAGGCGGGCAGCGTCATTGTGGACGTATCCTCCAACTCGGCGTATGCGCTGCCCGGGTTCCTCACCAGCGAAAAGACCTACCGCCTGGCTGATACGAACGAGGCCCTGTTCGTGAAGAAGCTGCTCCGGCTCCCTGGCATGATGAAGGACGGGTACCAGCGCAGCGGGCTGGCCTATGCCCTGTCCAAGAACTTCGCCGTCTGGTACGCCCAGAAGTCCGCCTTTGAGTACGGAAAGCGGGGGATTCGTGTGGTCTCCATCAGCCCCGGCCTGGTGGCCACCGATATGGGCAACCTGGAGGCGGAGGAAGGGGGCAGTATGCTCGCCTTCGCCTGTGAAGAGCGCATGGGCAAACCGGAGGAGCTGGGCTACGCCATCGCCACCCTGGCCGACGAGCGGAACGGCTACCTGGCGGGCGTGGATGTGCTGTGCGACGGCGGCAGCACAAACGGAAAACGGTTCAAAAAAGCACAACGCCCATAAGCTGAAAACGGGGCTGACCAAGGAATGGTCAGCCCCGTTTTTGTTATGATAGAGTTTCGCCGTCTTACCGCACCCGGACAACGCAGCTCGCGCTGCTGCCGCCGGAAGTCACGGTGATGGTGCAGGTGCCGCTGCCCTGGGCATAGACGCTGCCCCTGGTCGTGACCGTGGCTACGGCGGTGTTGCTGCTGGACCAGGTATAGGTACCGTTGCCGCCGCTCACCTTTAGGGTGATGCCGTCGCCCACGTTGTTCAGGGTGATGTCCGTATTGTCCAGCGTCAGGGTGGAGGTGCTGCCGGTGTTCCCGGTACTGCCAGTATTGCCGGTATCACCTGTATTGCCAGTGTCGCCGCTGCTGCCGGTGTCCGTTTTGCGGCAGTTGACCTTGCAGCTGGCGGTGATGTCTCCAGCCCTGGCGGTAATGGTGCAGGTGCCGCCGGAGACGTAGAGGACATAGCCCGCATCGTTCACGGTGGCGACGCTCTCGTCGCTGGAGGACCACTCCACCGTTCCCTCCCAGCCGGAGGGGGTAACGGTGGCCACCAGGCGGGTGCCGTCGTCGCCCACCAGGGTGATGTCCGTATAGTTTAGGCTGATGCCGGTGGCCACGGAGGTATCCACCGCCGGCGCTTTGCAGGTCACGGCGCAGGAGGCCGTCTGCTCATCCGCCGTGGCAGTGATAGTACACTCTCCGCTGGCAACGTAGGTCACCTGACCGGAGCCGTCCACCTTGGCAACGCTTTCGTCGCTGGAGGCCCAGGACACCTCGCCGCTCCAGTCCTCCGGAGATACCTTGGCTGTCAGCTGGGCGGAGCCGCCCTCCTCCAGGGTCAGCTCAGTCTCGCTCAGGGTCAGACCGGTGGCTGCGACGTTCTCCGCCTCAGCCTCCTGCTCCTGCTCCGCTTCGGAGGATGCCTCAGGCTCTGCCTCAGAGGATACCTCAGACTCCAAATCGCTTCCCTCAGATTCCGTCTGATCGGCCTCCGGTTCCGCCGCCAAATCGCCGCCGGACTGGCTGCTGGAAACCGCCACGATAGACGCATCGGAATCCTCCCGCTGGGCAGCAATGTCCTTCGCCACATCGACCCCATAGACCACCAGCGCCCCCAGCAAAATCAGCAGCAGCACCGCCAAAAGCACAGCCACCAGCCTGGAAAATCTGCCCCCTGGCTGATAGCCGCCGCCGTACTTCGCCACGTCCAGCGCCCCGCCCCTGGCGGCGTCCAGGTTGGCGCTGGTCTCCTCGCCGCAGTGGGGACAGGTGCTCTCCGCAGCGTCATAGACTCCGCCGCAATTTTTGCACTTGATTTGATTCTGCACCTCTTGCTTTGTCTTCATAATACAGACCCTTCCTCTGTAATGCGTTTCATCCTATCCGTATCATACCGCTTTTTCCGGCAATCGTCAACTGAATTTGCAAGAAGTCTCCCACATTCCCCGGTTTTCGCCTTGACCGGAGGACAGATTCTCATTATAATAAAAGGGAAACTGCGTCAGGCTCCGGGCCTGACCCATCGGGGGAGCGGATACTATGGGCAAACAGAAAATCACCGCCGAACTCATCGGCAAAAAGTACAGCGCGGCCATCGCCGCCTACGCCCGCCAGCTGGGAGACCCCAATCTGCGGCTGGACTTCACCCAGGAGGCAGACGCCTATTTCCGCCGCTGCGCCCTGGGGGTGTGGGCCCACTCCGGCGGGGAAATCGGGGAGGCTCATGTGGCGGCCTACAACGCCATTTGCTCCGGCAAGCACGAGCCTACCAAGGCCCTGTACTTTGAGGTAGCCACCGGCGCGGCCTCGGCCCCGCCCTTTGCGCCCCCCGGCTTCTTCCCGGCGCTGATGGCGGCGGACCGGGTCAACCAGCAGGACCGGGCCAGTCAGTTTGCCGACCTGTGCAATCTGCTGCTCCTGCTGTTCGCCTCGGTGGATGACCAGGTGACTGCGGAGGAGGCGGACTATGTGACCACCTGTGTGGACACCCTCCGGGAGACCATCCAGGGCAGCCTGCCGAACCGTCCTGCCGCCCCCAAGAGGAACTC
>JAJQFX010000075.1 GCA_021200895.1 Clostridiales bacterium
CCTTAAAGTCTAATTTTTCAGTTTTCGTGTCCAGTTTTTGTTGACTAGTGCAAGGACAACACTCCCCACCCCCCTATATGGGGTAAATCCTGGAGGGGTGAACAACGCGGGGTGGGTCAACAATCGCACTATGAGAAAAATCTTGAAAAAGCGCAACTATTATACTTGCTAAACGTAAAAAATCAACCGCCAAGGGACACCGAGGCGGTTTTGTTATGCCCCAAAGAAGGGAGTGGCGGAAATGGGGAAAGTGACAGCGGCGCAGGTGGAGCGCGACCTGAAAAAGCGCATGGGCGACAAGTGCCTGACCTCCCCGGTCTACCGCGCCCAGTTGGAACAGTACATGGAGTTGTACCGCCAGAAAGAGGACTTGATTGCCGCTGCTGAGGAGATCACCGCCAACGGCGGGAGCCGCCGGACGCAAATCGATTGCCTGAAAGAGGCCCGGCAGCTGCAAAAATCCATGCAGAGCATTTTGAACTGGCTGGGCATCGACCCGGCAGAGGAACAGAAGGAAGATGAAAACTTTGACCTATAGCAGATACCTTGACCCCTACATCGAGGACATACAGCAGGGCAAAATCGTCCACTGCAAAGACCAGGATAATCTGCTGAAAAACGTCCTCCTGCCGGTGCTGGAGCGGGAGGATGTGTATGTGGACGATGACAAAATCGAAGAAGGATTAAAGCTACAGAAATACTTCTCCTATGACCTGCTGGAGTGGGAGGTCTTCCTGTTCGCTGTGATTGTGGGTGTGCGGTACCGGGACACCGGCGGCATCTATTTCACAGACATCAGAATTATCCTGGGGCGGGGCAGCGGCAAGAACGGGTTTATCTCGTTCCTGGAAGCCGCCTGCCGTTCCCCACGGCAGGCGGCTTCTCACATGATACATTATATACTACTTTTACGCCGGTTACAATCGGCACACAGCATCTGGCAGTTGTCCGCCGTTGTCTTTCCGCCCTTGCTCCAGGGGGTGATGTGGTCGGCCTGCATTTCATTAAGTTCAAAATGCTTGCCGCAGTTCGGGCAAATACCCTTTTGCCGTTCATATGCCGCCCGTGCCATTTTTGGGGTGAACGCCCGAATGTTTAAAGGCCGTTCATCGCCGCTGAGCAGGTACTCATATACGCCCTTATTATCTGATACATCATCATCTTCCATAAGTTCTACAATACGGGCTTCAAGCCGCTTCGGGTCATAATTGTTCGTGCTGTATTTATTGTAAAATTCGCCCCATGCGCGGCCCTTCATTTCTTTGCGGTATTTTGGGAAGATTGCCTGCACCCAGTTGATGACGCTCTGGAAGTACAGCCACAATTCATTGCAGTTTGTGTCATGCTGGTGGAGTGACATATAATCCTCGATTTCCATACCGTCACGCGCCGCAATCCACTTTATAGCCGTTTCAAGGTAGTTTTGCCGTATGGCGGAACCGCTTAAATAATCGCCTGCAATCTGATAAGCAGGGCATTGTGTTTTGCTGAAATACTTCTTTGCTTCGGTCAGCCATTCGCCTGTATAGATAGCGTTGCGCAGTTCCTGCGCCGTTAGTTGTTCGCCCGCAATGTTGATAATCTTGAACCAGTCCAATTTTTCCTTGTCGGTACCCTCGCAAATATAAATCATCAGAGGATAGTCTAAAATCTGGTTGCGCTCTGCGTCAGTCAGATTTCCGAACTTGCGGGGCATTCCGTCAATAATGACGGAAAATTCATCTGTCACATACTGGCAGATACTGATTGTACGCTGCTGTCCGTCCAAAACCTCATAATCTCCGCTGTCACTCTTTACCCAATACATGACATTCAGAGGGAAGTTGCGGATAACGGTATGCACAACTTCATTCCGCTGTTTTTCTTTGTAAATGAATTCACGCTGAAACGCAGGGCGAATGTTTAGCTTGCCGCTATAACCGACAACGCCGTTTTCTGCGCTGTCAACATATCCGTTCACAATTTCCCTGACAGGGATTTCATGCAATTTAATCTTCATTTTTGACCCGCCTTATGAATATTCTGCTGTAAAGAGAATGAACAATTCTTCCATCCTTAATATAATAATTCCCGCTTGTAGGTTTTCCGCACAGCATTGGATTCCCGTTCGTTTTTTGCCAGTGCTTCCTGTAAATGAACCATCTTGGCGAACTTCTTTATAGTCGTCATAAAAAGTATTACTTTCAGCACCGAAACCGCATTTTTGTGATAACCCTATAATTTCAAATTGCTCTGGACTATATTGGCTCATAAATGTTATTGGAACACCCATTACACCATAATAATTACACGGTATGTCAGCGGTTTTACTAACTTCAATAGCGTCAAAATTATCATAGGATGGATAATTTTCAGGTGTATACTGCCTAAATAAAGTCATATTTTCATGGCGCTTTTCAATATCAAGGTTAGTAAACCAACAAATATTTCCCATGCGCCGCCATTTTGCCCGTTTTCATCAATCTTAAAATCGGTCTTTTTTCCTCATAGCTGTTTGGAACCTTAAACCAGAAATGCCCGCTATTATAACCTAACCATAATTTGTTGTTTGCCAGCAGCGGGAAAAAATCTTTATATGCAACTGCGTTTTGATTTCCAATTATAATAAAAAACTTTTGATATTCCATTAACTGCGCCACATACTCACGAAACAAAGAAAACGGGGATTTGTTACAACTATGTCTGCCTGTTTTAACAATTCCACACATTCCGGGCTGTGGAAATCTCCGACCCCCTCCAGCAGGGTCATGGTATTTTTCCGGTTGCGCATTAAATACTCAACGTCAGCAAGGTCAATGCGGCCATCCTGATTTTCGTCTGTCACCTCCGTGATTTCTACCTTATAGGGCTGCTTATCGCTGTGGACAGGCGTTGTCCCCTCATCCGGGAAAAAGGCGATTTGTCCACTGCCGCCTACAAAATATTGAAATTCATTGCCGGACACGGGGGAGGTGACGTAGCAGGTGGCAATCAGCTTCTTCAGCCCCAGCGCGTTGAAATTCATGGCGAAATACTTGAAGAAGTTGCTTTCATAGGGGTCGTCACAGTTGCAAAATACCGTTTTCCCCCTGAACTTGTCGCGGTAATAGCGCATTTCCTTCTCAATGTCGGTCAACTGAGTGTAAAATTCATCCTTTTTCGCTTTCGCCGCATTATGAAAGCCCCTGTTGTCATTAGCCATAGTCATTCACCGTCTTTCCGTCCGCCAGATACGTTCAGTATAGCACAAAATGCCGAGGGGAAGCAATCCCCCGCTTGCCCCGGCGGGGAAAGTTTTTTTGATGTATGCCGCACAGCAGAATGCGCAAGCGGCTTCACCTCGGCACCGTCACCGTGGAGGATAGCAACGATTACGTTTCCCGCAGCAGCATCGAGTATAACCGCACTCTGACCGTCCTGACCGACAAACTCATCAATGACAGCCTGGGGCGCCATCACCGGCGCTGTGGAGCAGGAGATCACCTCCAGCCTGAAGGTGGTGGACGTGAAGCAGAACAAGCTCTCTTGCTTCGTCATTCTGGAGCAGGGCATGGCCGACCTGGGCCCCACCTTCCTGGACAGCTACATCCGCGCCACCATGACCGAGGCCATGGCGCTGGCGCTGGAGACCGCCATCGTCACCGGCACCGGCGTGTCTATGCCCATCGGCATGGACAGAATCACCACCACCGGCTCCACCACCGAGGGCTACACCCAGAAGACCGCCGTGGCCGTCACCGATTTCACCCCCGTCAGCTATGGCGCTCTGCTGGCCGCCTTCGCCAAGGATGAGGATGGCAAGCAGCGCAAGTTCAACAAGGTGACGCTGATTTGCAATCAGTCTGACTACCTGACCAAAATCATGCCCGCCACCACCGTGCTGAACAGCGCCGGGGCCTATGTCAACAACCTGTTCCCCTTCCCCACCGAGGTCATTATCTCCGACGCTGTGGCAGAGGGCAAGGCCGTGCTGGGCCTGCTGGAGGAGTACATCCTGTTCATCGGTCAGGCCGCCCGGAACAACGTCATCCAGTACACGGACGATTACAAGTTCCTGGAGGACCAGCGGGTGTTCAAGGTGGTGCAGTACGCCGATGGCCGGGCCTATGACAACACCAGCTTCCAGCTGCTGGACATCTCCGCCCTTGACCCCGCCTACATCACCGTCAAATCCGCTGATGTAGCCACCGCCTGACGATGGACAGCGGCCTGATTGCCCTGGCGAAGGGGAAGCTCAACATCACCTGGAGCGATGAGGGCACCGATGAGCGGGTAGAGGCCATCCTGGAGGACGCTATCCCCACCGTGGCGAACATGGTGGGGCTGGAGTATGACAGCGCCAATCAGGCCATGGTTGACACCGACGGCAACGCAGTTGACCTCACCGCCCCATCCATGACCCGCTTCGTGCTGCTGAACTATGTGGCCTATGAGTGGAACCACATGGCAGACACGTTCCGCACGGCCTACTGGCAGGAGATAGCCGCCTGCCGTCAGGAGCACGCTCTGGCAGCGGAGGAGGACACAGACGATGGCGAGAGCGACAGTGAATAAAGCCTACAATGACGGGGTTTGCACCGTCTGCCGGGAGGTGCGGGCCGCGTCCTCCTTCTCCGCCCGGATGGGGGCAGCCACGCTGGACGATTTGGAAACCGTCTGCAAACTGGCCTTTGCGGAATCCTCCCGGCGGATGGAGGATTCCGAGTACGCCCAGCAGATGGGGTACAAGCTCGACCGGAAAATCTCCTGCCGCAAGCCGGGCAACCTCCGTATCGATACGGAGTGCGCTGTGGTGATAGGCCGGACGCTGTACCACGTCAGCAATGTGGACTATTCCAGCACCGAGGTCTATCTGTATCTGACCGAGGTGCGGGAACTGGAGGACAGCAATGCTTGACCAAATCGAAGAGGCCCTGAAAGCGGCCTTTGACCTGCCTGTGTACTACGGCACCAGCGCGGAGGCCACCGGCAGCGCCGTGTATGACTACATCGTCTTTTGGCGGGACAAAGCCACCTGGAAGTCCGGCTCCAAGGGCGACTACACCAACCACTGCACCGTGGCCCTGGTGCGGCAGAACTTCATCCCAGAGGAGGAGACCCTGACCGTCATTGATGCCCTGCGGGACATCCCCGGCCTGCGGGAGACCGGCGACGGTATTACCTACAGCTGCCTGACCAAGCCGGGGACGGCGCTGGCCCTGGAGGTGGCGGAGTATCACTTCTTCGAGGCCAGAAAGCGGGTGAGCTGAGATGGCTACTCTATACCTGGAATCTAATGGTTGGGGAATCGTTACGACCGATCTTGACCGGCTGGAAGAAGCTATGGACGCCTATGGTGTCGGAGCTGGGGAACTTGTCAACGAGTATCTGGCCGATGAGGGCTGCAAGCGTATTGCTGCCCATATCCCCGACCTGATACACGCTTCCGGGCGCAAGTGGAAAGGGAAAACCACATCGGCCACAAAGGCCCCTTATACTTCTGTATTCTTTGGAAGCATAAGGAGACAGGATTCGACACTGGTCGTTAAGTCAAACTATCGCTACAACTATCTGTACTTCCCGGACGATGGCAACAACACGAAGCGCCACGCCGGGATGCAACAATTCATGCTGCAAGGCGCGGAAGACCAGGCGGAGGCCATCACCAATGACCTGGTGACCCGCCTTGCAGCCGCCTTTGAGGAGGGTTAAAAATGTCACACACCGCCGAAACCGTATTTTCCGAATTTTTCCTGGATGAGCTGGGCTTCATCTTTCCCGACGGCTCCACTGCCTTCCTGGTGGACTGCGTGGGCAAGCTGGAGGAGGAGATGGAGACCAAGACCATCACCAAGAGCTGCCGGGGCCGGGTGAAGAAGTCCCGCACCAAGGGCAGTCAGGGCACTGTCACCGTTACCGCCCATCTGCCCTATGACCTGAAGCTGAAGCTGTACTCCATGGCGGAGCACGCCACCGGCGTCTATGGCTACGGCACCGAGAGCCTCCACGCGGAATGCGCCATCACCGCCAAGGTGAAGGATGAGGACAACAACGTGCAGTACCGGGCATATCCCGTGGCCGTCTGCAACACCAAGTCCACCTCTGTGGACGATGATGCCACCGAGGTCGCCATGGATGAGCTGGAGTTCACCGTCACCGCCGATGATAACGAGGTCATCGTCTACCAGGCCCTGGCGGATGATATTGACACCACTATCGCGGACGCCTGGATGGAATCCTTCACCCCTGACCTGATTGCCGCTACCGCGTAAGGAGGAATTTTACTATGGCTACTAAGAAAACTGCCGTTACCGCCACCGAGGAGGCTATCACCGTGGAAGCCGCTGAGGAGGCCACCGTCAAGGCAAAGGTGCTGAGAACCTACCGGGACAAAGAGACCCTGAACCTCCAGAAGGCCGGTACCATCGTGGAGCTGACCGCCGAGCGGTTCCAGGAGCTGTCCGCCAAGGGCTACGTCCGCAAGGCGTAAGGAGGCAGCCATGCGCGAATTGACGCTGCAAAACGGGGAGACCGTGGCGCTGACGCTGAATTTCCGCTACCAGAATGACCTCCGGGCCAAGCGCCCGGAGGTTGCTGCTGGCCCCTGGAACGCGATGAAGGTTGCGATGGGCGGCGGAAAAGAGGATATGATTTGGCCCAGCATTCAGACCATCTACGCGGCGTACCTCTGCGGGGCCATCAAGGCGGGGACGCTGGAAGAAGCCTACAGCTATGATGACTTTCTGGAGCAGCTGCCGGAGGACCCGGCGGTGATCATCACCCTGGCAAACGAGCTGTTAAGCCCAAACCAAGCCGGGGGTTCCGTGGCCCGTTCGAGAGGAAGGCGGGCAAGCGGCGGAAAGGCGTAAGGCCCCCGAAATTTGCACTGGAAAACATTGAGGACGCATACGCCTACTACGTCCTCATTCTGGGCATTTCCGAAACCGTGTTTTGGAATGCCGAATATGCCGACCTGCTGACCATTGTGGCGGATAAGAACGCCTATGACAGCTGGTACAGCCACGAGCGCGAGAAACTGATTGAGAAAGGGCGGTGAGACGATGGCGGCAAAAAACGAAGCGAAAGTATCCTTTACTGCGGATACCACGCAATTTAACGCAAGCATCAAGGCGGCGAACAGTACCCTGACGGAACTGCGCAGCGCTCTAAAACTGAACGCCACTGAGATGGCGACTGCCGGGACAAGTAGTGACGCATTAAAAACCAAATTATCGCTGTTGGAATCTCAATCCGAAGCCCTGGCACAGAAAAAAGAAAACCTGACCGCTAAACTGGAATCCGCGTGCAAATGGTTTGGTGAAGATTCCACTGAGGCCGACAAGTACCGCACGCAGCTGAATAATCTGGAAACGCAGAGCGTCAAGCTGAATGCAGAAATTGAGGAAACCACTGAACAGTTAAAAGCACAGGAGGCCGCAGAAAAAGGCAACCAGAGCGCCACCGAAACGCTGACCGGAAAAATCTCCGCGCAAGAGACACAGCTTGCACAGCTGAAACAAGAGTATGTGGAAACTGCCCTCCAGCACGGCGAGAACTCCGATGAAGCGCAGGCCCTGGGCAAGGAGATTGAAGACCTGTCCGGGGAACTGAAAACCAACAAGGACGCCATGGCAGAGGCGGAGAAAGCGGCAGATGAGTTCGACCAGACGATGGACGACACCGCCGATCCAGTATGTCCACCACGGAGGCAATGCAGGCGTTTTCCACCCTGCTGACCACCGGGGCTATCGCCAAGGGCCTGCAAAAGATAGCGGAGGCTATGGGCGACTGCGTGGAGACCTTCGCGGACTTTGAAGCGGAGATGTCCAAGGTCTCCGCCCTGTCCGGGGCCACCGGGGACGACCTGGAGGCCCTGACCGATATTACCGAGGAGATGGGTGCCACCACCTCCTACACCGCCACCGAAGCCGCCGAGGCCCTGAGCTACATGGCACTGGCCGGGTGGGACACGGAGGATATGCTGGAGGGCCTGGAGCCCATCCTGAACCTGGCGGCATCGTCTGCCATGGATCTGGGCGAAGCGTCCGACATCGTGACCGACTACCTGACCGCCTTCGGCCTGTCCGCCAGCGATGCGGCGGACTTCGTGGACATGATGGCCTATGCCCAGGCCAACTCCAACACCACCACCGAAGCCCTGGGCGAGGCGTATAAAAACTGCGCCGCCACCATGTCCAGCATGGGGGTCAGCGCGGAGGACACCACCGCCGTGCTGATGACCATGGCCAACGCAGGTGTCAAGGGCGGCGAAGCCGGTACCGCGCTGAACACCATTATGACCCGGCTTGCCACCAACACCAAGGGATGTGCGGACGAACTGGAAGATTTGGGAATCCACGTCTACAACGAAGTGGACGGCTCCATGAACAGTCTGTCCAGCATCCTGGAGGGGCTGTCGGAGCAGTGGGATACGCTAAGCGATGAGCAGCAGGCCAACCTTGCAAAAACCATTGCAGGCACAAACCAGTATTCCGCCTTGCAAACCATCATGCTGGGGTGCAGCGAAGCGGCAGAGGAAGGCGGGCAGAGCTTTGCCGATTACGCCGCCGCCCTGGAGGATTGCTCCGGCACCGCTGCGGCCCAGGCTGAGACCATGCTGGATAACCTCAGCGGCAAGCTGACCCTGTTTGACAGCGCCATGGACGCCACAAAAACCACCATCGGCAGCGTTCTGGCCCCCGCATTGGGCAATTTGGTTGACCTGGGCACCAGCCTGCTGAATGGCATAAACGGCTTTCTGGAGGCCAACCCCGGCATGATCACCGGGCTGACCGGCGTTGGCACCGCTGTGGTGACGCTGGGGGCGGCGCTAACTGTAATGACTGTTACGCAGCTGCCCGCCCTGCAAACCGCACTGGCGCAAATCAAGACCGCCTTTGACAGCCTGCTGACGAACCCCATCGGGCTGGCCGTGGCCGCTATCGCCGCCCTGGTGGTAGGGATAGCAACGTGGGTCAGCAGCGTCAACAGCTATGTGGATTCCGCCACGGACGCGGGGGACGCTTCTGTGGCGCTGGCGGAATCGGTGCAGGAATCCAGAGACGCCTTTGCGGACACCAAGGAGGAACTGGAGACCTCTGCCGCCAATCTGTCCGGCTATGCGGATGAGCTGGCCGAGCTGATGAGCAAGTCCAGCCGCACCACCACCGAGCAGGAGCGGCTGCTGTACATCATTGACGCTTTGAACGAGAGCGTACCTGACCTGAATCTTGCCTACGATGCGGAGACCGACAGCATCAACATGACCACCGACGCGGTCAAGGCCATGACGGACGCGCAAATTGCCCAGACCGAGCAGGAGGAGAATATCGCCCGCTACAATGAGCTGCTTGACCAGCAGGCGGAGATTGCCGCCGAACTGGAAAGCAACGAGGCCGACCTGAACGCGGCTTATGACGAGCGGGACGAGCTGATGGCGGCGAACACCACCGCCATGGGCGTCAACGCCGACGCACTGGGAATGTCCAATCAGCAGGCGGTGGAGCTGGACAGCACCATTTCCGGCCTGAACGAGGGCATCAGTGAGCTGTCAGCCCAGTATGACGCCAACGCCGCCGAACTGGCGGAGCTGGAAGCAATCGTTGAAAGCTACGGCGAGACACAGGACGAAGCCAGCGATTCCACCGCTGTGGCAGAGGCCGCAGCCGAATCCCTGGCGGAGGAACTGACCACGCTGCAAGCGTCCTATGACGAAGCATACGCGGCGGCCTATGATTCCCTCTCCGGCCAGATGGACTTGTGGGAGCAGGTGGATAAAATCACCGCCATGTCCTCCGAGGACATCATGGCAGCGCTGGATTCTCAGTTGGCCTATTGGCAGGATTATGACGCCAACCTGGAAAACGTCTATAGCCGGAACATCGAGGGCTTGGATAATCTGGTGGCCTCCATCGATGACGGCTCCAGCGAAGCGGCGCAGTATATCGCCGGGCTTGCTTCCATGAGCGATGAAGAGTTACAGACCATGGTTGACAAGCACGGTCAGGTGGAGACCGCCATGGGCGATGTAGCCGACACTACCGCCACCATGGGGGAGGATGTCAACGCCACGCTGCAACAGATGGTCACTGACACCACCACCGCCCTGAACGATATGGATTTGTCGGATGAGGCGAAGGAGGCCGCGCTGAACACCCTGGAGGGCTATATCGCCGGTATCGACGAGGAAAGCGACGATGTGGACGTCCAGGTAGTGGAAGTTGCGCAAGACCTGATTGACCAGTTCGAGGAAGAGCTGGGTATCCATTCCCCGTCTACCGTATTTGCGGAAGCAGGACGAAACACCATGAAGGGCTACGGCAACGGCATCGACGAAGAGAGCGGCGGCATCTTGAGCAAGTTGACGGAGCTGGCGCAGAATGCGGTGTCCACCACGGACAGCATCGAAAGCGGCACCGGCAGCGCATGGAGCAGTGTCGCTTCCGTTACAAGTACACAGTGGGGCAGCGTCAAGAGCAGCATTTCCAGCGTTTGGGGCGTTGTTTCCAGCACCGTTTCCAGCGGGGCAGGCAGCGCACTGTCTACCGTGTCCACGAAGTTTGATGCCATCAAGTCCAAAATCAGCAGCATTATGGACAGCGCGAAAAGCGCCGTCACAAACGCCATTGATAAAATCAAGGGTGCCTTTAACTTTAGCTGGAGCCTGCCCAGCCTGAAGCTGCCCCATATCTCCATCAAGGGCGGTTTCAGCCTGTCCCCCTTGTCCGTCCCCAAGTTTTCTATCAGCTGGTATAAGGAAGGCGGCGTCCTGACCGACGCTACCATCTTCGGCAGCCTGGGCAGCACCTTGCTGGGCGGCGGAGAGGCGGGGCCTGAGGCCGTGGCCCCCATCGACGTGCTACAGGATTATGTGGCGGCGGCAGTAGACCGGGCCATCGGTGATTCCGTGGCCCAGATGACAGCGGCCATCACTGCCCTGGCAAGCCGTCCTGTCTATGTCAGCCTGAACGGCAAGACCCTTGCAACGGCGGCGGCGGGGGATATGGACACCGCGCTGGGCAGCCTGCAATCTCTGACGGCGAGGGGGCTTGCGCTATGAGCATCACCACAATGGGTATCACCATCAACGGCAAGCACAGCTATACCGACTTTGGCCTGTACCTGGCCGACCGGGATGTGACTTTGCCGGAGATGCAGCCTGTCCGGGCGACCATCCCCTATATGTCCGGCTACTACGACTTCTCCGCCCTCTACGGCGGGCCGTATTATGGCAGCCGGACACTGACCTATACCTTTGACCTGCTGGCGGATACCCCCGAAGCGGTGGAGACGCTGGTGAACAGCCTGACCTCCTGGGCCATGACTGCCCAGGAATCCAGGATATATGACGATTATGACCCTGATAATTACTTTGTGGGCAGCTACAGCAGCGCCAAATTCACGCCGGACTCCGATTTGCCGGAGTATGGCGGCGAACTGGAGCTTGCTTTTGTGGCCCAGCCGTACCGGTACAATGTGGACACAGATGAGGGGGTGATTTGATTGTACCGTGTAACCATCTATAACGACAGCGTCGGTACCATCATCCACGAGCCGTCCGTCTCCCTCACTGACCCGCACCTGTATGCCGGGACGCTGACCCAGGGCAGCTCCGGGGAGATTGACAGCCTGCAATTTGAGATTTTGCCCAACAATCCCGGCTATGACCTGCTGGAAAGCCGCACCGCCATGGTGCAAGTGATGGACACCACCACCGACAGCGCCATCTTCACCGGGCGGGTGCTGACGATCACCCCGCAAATGGACAGCTCCGGGCTGGTGTACAAGGCCGTGGTCTGCGAGGACAGGCTGGGCTTTTTGTGCGACAGCATCCAGCCCTACACGCCGGAGGCCACCTACACCCTGGAGGACTTCTTTGCCCTGCTGTTGGAGAACCACAACGCCCAGGTGGAGGACTACAAGAAAATCTACCCCGGCACTGTGACCGCCTCTGCGTCTGCAAGCACTGGAAACGTAACCAAGGGGCTGAACTATCAAACCACTTGGGAAGCACTGAAAGAGAAGCTGCTGGACACGGAGGGCGGCGAAATACAGCTCTATTCCGGGACGGACGGACTGCTGTATCTGGACTATGTGGAGGAGCTGGGCAGCACCGGCACCGCCACCATCGCCCTGGGCAAGAATATGCAGTCCGTCAGCCGGGAAATCGACCCCACCAGCGTTATCACCCGCCTTATCCCCCTGGGCGTGAAGCTGGAGGATGAAGACGGGGTAGAGACTGAGGAGCGGCTGACCATTGCCAGCGTCAACAACGGCGTGATTTACCTGGACGATGAGGACGCCCAGGCGGTCTACGGCATCGTGGAGGGCGTGGTGGAGTGGGATGACGTCACCGAGGCATCTAACCTGCTGACCAAGGCCCAGGCGTGGCTGGAGGCTCAGACCGTCACCGACCAAATCACCCTGACCGCTGTTGACCTGTATCTGGCGGGGATAGAGACGGAGGCTATCGAGCGGTATAACTACTATCCCGTGACCCATGAGGGCATCGGGCTAAACACCTATTACCGGGTAGCCAAGGTGAGCCGCAACATCTGCAACCCCACTGAAATCACCTACGAGATGGGTTCCCAGAGCAAGTCCCTGGCCTCCACGCTGGCCGATACCAGCAGCAAAGCGTCCAGTGCGGCAGCGGATGCCACCGCCGCCGTCAATGCCCAGCTATCCAAAACGGTGACGGCGCTGATCGTCAGCAATGCCACTATCACGGAGCTACAATCCACCGTTGCCGAAATCGAAGCCGCCTACATCACCGTAGCAGCCGTTGACACCCTGCTGGCAGACTACGCCACAATCGCCACATTGACAGCTTACCAGGCAAACATTACTGAGCTGCTTTCCGGCTATGTCACTGCTGGCGAGGTGGACGCTATCCTTGTGGAGGCGGGCTACCTGACGGCGGACAGCGCTGCGTTTACCGACCTGACCGCCGAAGTCGCCAACATCAACAGCGTATTGGCTGGCAACGTGGGGACAGGTACATTGCAGACCGTCCACCTGACGGCAAGCAACGTTGTGATAGACGATGCCATCATCACCGATGCCATGATAGCCGACCTGTCTGCCGACAAAATCAGCGCTGGCACCATCATTACAGACTATGTCACCATCCAGTCGGAGAGCGGCAACCTGTACATCACGGACAACACCATCCAGATACAGGATGGCACCACCGTCCGGGTGCAGATAGGCGAGGACGCCAGCGGGGACTACAACCTCTACCTCTGGGATGCGGCAGGGAACCTGCTGTGGGACGCCGGGGACCTGTACGCCGCCGGTATCCACGACGGCATCATCAAGGACGTGGCGATTGCGGACGATGCCAACATCAACGAATCCAAAATCGACATGGCCAGCGTGGCCCAGCGGCTGAATGAGGACGGCAGCCTTGTGGTGGACGCGGCCCAGGTGACGATTGACAACACCACCCTGGACTACAAGCTGACCACCATCACGGACAACACCGAAGCGGCAACAGCGGCGGCAGAGGCAGCGCAGGCGGCGGCAGTCGCGGCCCAGTCCACGGCGGACGATGCGGCCAGCGCGGCGGCAACAGCGGCCTCAGACGCAGCCACGGCCCAGAGTACGGCGGATGCTGCCAAAAGTGCAGCAGATACCGCACAATCGGCAGCGGATACCGCCCAGGCGGACGCCACAGCGGCCCAGAGCGCGGCGGACGCGGCAGCCACGGCAGCCAGCACAGCGGCCAGTGATGCGGCGGCGGCACAGTCCACAGCGGACAGCGCGGCGACAGCGGCGGCAACCGCCCAGGCCACAGCGGACGCAGCGGCCAACGACCTGACCCAGGCCCAGGCCGACCTCAAGACCGCTCAGGACAACTACGCCGCCCTGGCGGCCCAGGCCAACGCCACGGATGAGGAGCTGACAGCAGCCCAGGACGCTATCGCAGCAGCCCAAAGCGCGGTAGATACCGCCCAGGCCACGGCGGACGCAGCCAGCAAGGCAGCGGCAACGGCCCAGAGTGCAGCAGACGCGGCCCAGGCAGACGCGGACAGCGCCGCCAGCGCGGCCACAGCAGCGGCAACCGCAGCGGCTACCGCGCAGTCAACGGCGGACACCGCCCAGGCCAACGCAGACGCGGCCCAATCTGCCGCCGATGCGGCTCAGGCGGACGCGGAAGCCGCCCAGAGTACCGCCGACACGGCCAAGGCCAACGCCGCCACAGCACAGGCGGCCGCCGAGGCAGCCCAAAGCACCGCAGACGATGCGGCGGCAGCGGCGGCAGAGCTGGAGACCCGCACCACCACCCTGGAGACGGAACTGGCGGTGGTGCAGGGGCAAATCACCGCCAAGGTCTGGCAGACGGATATTGACACAGCGGTGTCTACACTGGAGGGTGAAATCACCACCATCCAAGACCAGTACGCCACCGTCACCCAAACCATCAATGGTATCGAGACAGAGGTCGGCGACCTGACCACGGTGGTGACGGACAACTACGAAACGCTGTCCAACCAAATCACCGCCGTGGAGACTACCGCCAGCGGCATCTCCGCCACGGTCAGCGACCTCCAAAGCACCGTATCCGAAAACTACACCGAACTGTCCAGCAAAATCACCACCGTCAGCGAGACGGCGGACAGCATCAGCGCCACCGTATCCTCCAACTACACCGCGCTGTCGGCGGCGGATGCCAAATACGGCACCTGTTCCACGGCGGCCAGCACCAAGGCCAAGGTCGTCACCTGTTCCAGCTTCACCACGCTGGCAGCAGGGGCCACCATCTGCGTGTACTTCACCTATGCTAATACCGCGACAAGCCCCACGCTGAACGTCAACAGCACCGGTGCGAAGTCCATCTACGCCTACGGCGCGGCTATTGCGTCCGATTCGGACTATAACTGGGTGGCGAAGTCGTATGTGACCTTTGTCTATAACGGCTCCCAGTGGTGCATGGTGGACGCGGGTTCCCACAGCAAAATCGCGGCCTTGCAGGTCACAGCGGACAGCATCACCGCTTCGGTCAGCAGCGTGGAGACCCGGATAGACACGGCGGAGGAAGCGGTGGCGGGAACAGTGGCCGGTGTGGAGGCGCAATATGCGCTGGGTACATCGTCCGCCACCGCCCCAACCAGCGGCTGGTCTGCCACCGCCCCCGACTGGGTGGACGGGAAATATATGTGGCAAAAGACCGTCACCACCTTTGTGGACGGGTCAACGACAGAAAGCGATGCTACCTGTATCACAGGCGCTACCGGCGCGACAGGCTCCTCCGGTGCAGACGGTGCAGACGGCGAACGTGGCACCAGCATCCTAAAGGTCACAACGGCCCCCAGCAGCTACACCACCACTGTAGACAGCTACATGCCCACCTACCGGATAGCGCTGTCCACCGTCACCTCACAGGCCAGCGTGGACGAGGTGCTTGTAGGCGACAGTATCCTGTATTCCTACTACGTCTATCCGGTTGGGTATGTGGATAGTTCCTACGTCTATCTCGGAGCAAGGGTAAGTATCCGGGGTGCCACCGGAGCCACAGGCGCAGCGGGCGCGGATGGTGCAGACGGCGCGGACGGCGTGGGCATTAGCAGCGTGGTACCGCAATACTACCTGTCCAAATCGTCCACATCTTGCACCGGAGGCTCCTGGTCTACCACCATGCCGGACTGGGTGGACGGTTACTATATCTGGACACGGAGTTACATCACCTGGGACGATGGCACCACCAGCACCACCACGGCCACCCTGGCCGGGGCCATCAACACTGCCAACGAGACGGCGGCAGCGGCCCAGACCACCGCCACGGAGACCAAAGCAGAACTGGAGATTTTGTCCGACACCATCGCCCTGTGCGTCACCACAGACGCGGACACGGGCTATTTGCGGCTGGGAGCCGGGGACGATGGGACGGTCAAGTTTACCGTGGACACCGACAATCTGACCATCGATGAGGACGGCAACGTATCCATGGCAGGCAAGGTGACGGCTACTTCCGGCACCATCGGCGGGTGGACGCTGGGGGCTAATCTGTTGATGTACACCACCACCATCAACGACGTCACCCGCGAGTACTATATCCAGGGCGCGGACGGCAGCAACAGCGTGTCCGTCTTTGGCATCCACAAGGTGGAGGACGACACCTGGCTATACCAGGTCAAGTATGACGGCACGGTGGCTTGCACCAACATCACCACCGGCAACGGCAGCGGCCACGCCTACAACGTCCTGAGCTCCGAGGGGTACACCGTCAACGCGATGTACTTTTTGTCCACCAACCAGTTGGTGGTGGGCAGCGCCAGCTACCCCACCCGCATCTACGACAGCGCCGTCTACTCCAATGTATCCATCACGGTCAGCTCCGACGAGAGGCTAAAGCAGGACATTGTGGCGCTGGACAGCGCCCACGACGCGCTGTTTGACGGGCTGCGGCCTGTGGCCTACCGGTACAAGGCAGCCCCCGGCAAGCTGCACATGGGCCTGACGGTGCAGGACACAGAAGCGGCGGAGCAGGCCGCCGGGCTGAGACCGGAGGACTACGCCCTGACCGACTGGCAGCTTGATGCGGAGACCGGTGAGCGCTACGGGGCGCTGTCCTACGAGGAGCTGATCCCCCTGCTGATACAGCAGGTGCAACAACTTAAGGCAAGGGTCAAGGCCCTGGAGGGAGGATAACTATGTATGGCACACTATACCGGATGATTGACACAGGGGAGTACACCCTGACCGACATGACGGCCAAAATTAACACCTTTTGGGCGGAGGGCCAAATCACCGCCGACCAACGCACCGAGCTGCTGGAGATGGCGGTCAGCAACCTCAGCGTGGAGCAGGAGCGGCCCGACACCCAGACCACCCTGGAGGCCCTGGCGGCGCGGGTGGAAGCCCTGGAGGAGGCCGTGGCTGCGCTGCAATCCAGCAGCGGGGACGGCGATACCGGCAGCACCACAACTTACGAGGAGTGGACGACCTGGGACGGCGTGTCCAATAAGTACCAGTATGGGGCCATCGTGGCCCACAATGGGACGCTGTGGGTCAGCACTTACAACGGTCAAAACGTCTGGGAGCCGGGTGTGACCGGCACCGAGACGCTGTGGCAGCAATACGAAAGCGAGGATTAACC
This sequence comes from Clostridiales bacterium, assembly GCA_021200895.1. GTDB lineage: Bacteria > Bacillota > Clostridia > Oscillospirales > Oscillospiraceae > Onthomonas. The sequence continues at coordinate 17,060 of JAJQFX010000075.1, forward strand.
AATGGAAAAAACCATGAAAAACAGCTACATCGTATCCATCCTGAGCGGCATGAACAGCGCGGAGGGCAGAGCGTTGCAGGACAAGCATCTGCCTATCAAGCTGCTGTATGCCCTGCGGCGCAGTCTGCCGGAGGTGGAGGCGGCCTACAAAGCCTACCTGACCAGCCTGACCGACATCTGCAACCGGTACGGCACCACGCCGGACAAAACCACCGCCGCAGACCCGTCGCAACAGGCGGATTTGGCGGCAGAGGTGACGGAGCTGCTGAACACGGAAACCACCGTGCGGGTGCATACCGTCCCCGCTGAGGTGCTGGACACCTGCGGGGAGGGCGGGCTTGACCCCCTGACCTACAAGGATGTAGACCGGCTGTGGTGGCTGATGGAGGAAACCGATGGCGATTAAGTATTACGTCCGCAAAAGCTGGGAGGACACGGCCACCCAGCAGGGGGCCTATAACGTCCTCAGCAACGCCGTGGCGGTCTGTGACAGCGACACCGATTACCGGGTGTATGACGCGGCGGGGACGCTGATTTACAATCCCCTGTACTACGTCCGGCCGTCCTGGGCCGATGCGGACAAACAGTCCGGGGCCTATCGCGTCTACGCCAACGCCACCGCCGACGCGGACAAGCGGAGATACCGGGTGTATGACTACCTGGGGGTGCCCCGTTACCCCATCCCCTTCACGGTGCAGTTGACCGCCGCCACGCCCTACTACACCGCCGCAGATGGGGCGGAACAGGCCGGAACCGCCATCAAGGGGATTTACACCATCATCGAGATTAAGAGCCCCTACGGTTATCTCAAGAGCGGCGCGGGCTGGATTGATTTGCGCAACCTGGACGTGTACGGCGCGGAGGCTGCGGACAGCGCCTCCCCCCTGTCGCTGGCAGCGGAAAACGTGGCGGACGTGTACGGCTGCGCCATCGGCTGCAAGCACGTCTCCGGGACGTACACCTGGAGCAAGGCCATGAGCGCCAAAAAGGTCAACTGTGCGATTGTAGCGTCCCGCGTGGCGTACCTGGCGGGGCTGACCGGCAAGGACAAGCTGATTAGCCACACCACGGCGGTGAAGTCCAACATCACCAGCGCGAAGAACACCGTTGCAAAGTCCATGTCCGGCTACAGCAACCTTAACCTGGACAAGTGCAGCGTCAAATGGGTAGGCAAGACCTACCAGAACCTCGCGGCCAAGTATAAGGTGCCTGGGGCCATCTACGTCTACGACAGCAATATCGCCGTCTGCGGTGGGGACGGCGTGATTTATAGCTGCAACAACGGCAGCAATCAGCTGTCCAATGGGGTCTATGCGAAAAACGCCATGACGAGCGGGTATTGCTTCACGTCGCCCGTGTTGGTTGTGATTTTGCCCAACGATTAAGGAGGATAAGCCGATGGACAACCCCCTGACGAGGGCGGAACATGAGGAGTTCCGCCGGACGGTGGAAGCGGAATTTGGTGCGCTGTCCGCCGAGAATGTGCGGCAAAACCACCGGATTGAAAAGCTGGAATCCGTCACCGACCAAATCAATAAGCTGGCCATGTCCGTGCAGGAGCTGGCGCAGAGCGTCAAGGCCATGTCGGAGACGCAGGCCAAAGAGGATGACCGGCTCCAGGCGCTGGAAGCAAGGGACGGCCAGAAGTGGCGCAGCGCCCTGAAAATCATCGGTACAGCCGTAGCAGGGGCCGCCGTGGGCGCGTTCTTCGCCTGGCTGGGGCTGGCATAGAAAGGATTGATGTATTATGACAACCATCATTGAACGTATCAAGAACAGCGCGTGGCTCAAAGCCGCCGCTGTGCGGGCCGTCAAGACCATGGCGCAGACCGCTGTGGCCGCTATCGGCACCAGCTACGTCCTGAGTGACGTGAACTGGCTTGCCACGGTCAGCGCGGCGGTGCTGGCCGGTATCCTGTCCATGCTGACCAGCCTCAAAGGTCTGCCGGAGGTGGCAGAGTGAGCGCCGTGTATCGCGGCGTCGATGTCTCCAAGTGGCAAGGTACCATCGACTGGGCGAAAGTAGCCGCTGACGGCATCACCTTCGCCATGCTCCGGGCGGGGTATGGCAGCAGCGCGTCCCAGAAGGACAGTACCTTCGAGGCCAACTACGCCGGGGCCAAGGCCGCCGGGCTGCTGGTGGGCGCGTACTGGTACAGCTACGCCACCACTGAGGCGGGCGGAAAGTCGGAGGCCGCCGCCTGTCTGGAGGTTATTGCGGGCAAGGACTTTGACTTGCCCATCTACTTTGACCAGGAATACGAGAAGTCCATCGTCGCCCTGAGCAACACCACCCGGACGGCCATCTGCAAGGCGTTTTGCGCCGCCATCCAGGCCGGGGGCTACACCCCGGGCATCTACGCCAGCACCGACTGGCTGAACAATAAGCTGAACTATACGGAGCTGACCGATTACAGTATTTGGGCGGCGCAGTACGCCAGCAAATGCACCTGTAAGGCCAGTTATGACATCTGGCAGTACAGCAGCAAGGGCAAGGTCAGCGGCATCTCCGGCAGCGTGGACATGGACTATCTATACAATCTGCCGGGCAGCGCAAGCACTACCAGCACAGCAACAACCACCACAAGCACAGGAGGGTTTGACGTGGCAACATTATCAACTATCAAGTCCGGCAGTACCAGCGCGGAAACCAAAAGTTTGCAATCCTTGCTCAACGGCAAGGACGACGCTGGGTTGGACGTGGACGGCATCTGCGGTGCTAAGACCGTGGCCGCCATCAAAAGCTATCAGACGGGCGCAGGGCTGACCGTGGACGGGATTTGCGGGGTCAATA
>JAJQFX010000249.1 GCA_021200895.1 Clostridiales bacterium
CCACGGCTTTTCACCTCCTTGTCTTTGTGGTGTGGGGTGGTTACTGTCCGGGGGGGGGGTCGGTGGGGTTCAGGGGTGTTTCCTCGCCCAGCAGATAATCGATGTTGTACTCCGGCAAAATCGCACGGAGTTTCTGCGCTTCTCCATAACTAAACTCGTTGGCTCCTACGATTTTGTTGTACATGGTTTTCTCGGAAATATTGAGCAGTGCCGCACACTCCCTTGTGGTCATGCCCTTTGCAGTCAATGCTCGTTTCAGTCGAAGCATGGATTTCACCTCCTATTTTACCCTGCGGGGTAACTTCTAGCTTAATAATATACCCCGCATCGTAGATTGTCAAGCACTTTTTTACGATACGGGGTAAATTTTTTCTTGCTTTCTGGCTTCCGTTATGTTAGGATGAAAGGGAAGAGGTGAGCATTATGAATTTCCTTGAAAAACTTGATTACATGATGGATAAAATGTCTATTAACAAAAGCAAACTGTCTGCTATGTCTGGCGTTCCCTACACGACAATAGATGGTTTTTACAAAAAGGGGTATGCCAATACCAAAATGTCAACTATCCGGAAAATTGCCGCCGCCTTGGATGTGTCTTTGGATTACCTGATAGATGACAATATCACAGATGAATATTTTCGTTTCACCATCTCCGACACCGACCCCCAAATAGATGAACTCGTGCGCAACGCCGAACAACTCAACGCCCAGGGCAAGCAGAAGCTGGTGGACTACTCGGATGACCTGGTCGCCTCCGGCAAGTACCAGAAGGCGCCGCTGCACACCGGGGAGGACGGCAGCGGGGCATAAAAAATCCCCCAGCGCCGCAGCGGTGGGGGAAAATGCATATACGAACTAAATCAACATATCGTTAAAATTTAATAGTTTAGCCTACATTTTGTAGTTGAGTTTCAGCTTTTTTGTGATATAATAAGAATGCGGACAGAGTTCCGCAGCGTGAAAAAATACGGTCGTATTTCTTTCACCTCCTTAAGAGGACAGCCCAAGCCTAAAGTTGGGCCTCAAAAAAGCGGACAGTCCGAACCGCAAGTCGGACCTGAAAAAAGCGGATAGCCCCTGCCGCAAATGGGGCCTGAAAAACGAGGTAGGCGTTATGCCTGCCTCGTTCTTCTTTTGAAAGGAGCAATATGGAAAGCTTACGGATATACAAAATAGCAGAATCATACGTTCGGTTTTTAAGCGGCATGGACAAGCGCGTCCAGTATAACAAGGGAACGCGAAGGCCGTATGTTGGCGTTGTGCTGACGGTTGGGAGCTATCGGTATTTTGTACCGATGGAATCTCCCAAGCCAAACCATAAAAACCTCAAGCCGTCCGTTCATATCATGCCTCTGGATGGCGGCAAATATGGTCAGCTGGGCTTTAATAATATGATTCCGGTTCCGCCCTCTGCGTTGATTGAGTTCAATATTGACGATGAGCCAGATAAGCAGTATGCAGATTTGCTTCGGCGCCAGGTGTCTTTCATCAACCGGCACAAGGCCGATGTGTTCAGCCGCGCCGCAAAGACCTATTTCAGGGCTACGTCGAAGAACAGGGAAAGTTTTTACGTCAAAATCTGCTGCGATTTCAAGAAGCTGGAATCCGCCAGCAATCGCTATGATCCAAACTACAGAAGGAAGAAATAAAAAATCCCCCAGCGCCGGAGCGGTGGGGGAGAGGGAGAGAACGGATTACCCGATATTCAGTTTTTCCTTCAATGCTTCCTGGAGGATGCCGGAGAAGTTGAGCCCGTTGCGTTCGGCCAGGTCGTTCAGCCAGCTGGGAATGGTCAGTGTCTTTTTGACGGCCTTGCTGTCATAGAACCGGCGGTACCAGTCGGTGTCACAGCCCACCAGTGAGACAAATTCGCCGCTGTCATGTTGGACATCATTCACCCCGGAGGGGGCGGGGATTTCCTTCCCGTCCTTTTCCATCCAGTACAGGGTCAGGCATAGAACGTCCTTTGCCATATCAATGCCTTCGTTTACGTCGGCGGCGCTGGTGTAGCAGCTTTCCAGGTCGGGGAAGCGGATGCTATACCCTTCCGCCTCCTGGGTGAAAATCGCCGGATATGCGTATTTTGCCATAAGATAGCCTCCTTTTCAGGTCTGGGAGTTGGGGCTTTACAGCCCCGCATCCCGCAGGATTGATTTCAGTGTTCCGGTCGGAATCTCTTCGGTTTTGTGGCGGCTGACGGGGAATTGCTTCCCTGTGATAGGGCTATACCAAATGCAGTGGTTTGCGCCCTCGCGAAGCACCTTGCACCCCGCCTTTTTCAGTTTCTTTTCCAGCTCACTATATCGCATTGCCGTCCCTCCCCCTGGATGGTTCTATTATGCACGTATTTTACACGTATGTCAAGCAAAAATGCAGGAATTTTCAAAAAAAGCCCTCCCCCAGTGTTCCAGTACCGGAGGAGGGCAAGGGTAGTAAAGTTCAACCGCCTATACTACCCTTTCATTATAGCATATATCGCCAAAAATGGAAGGAGAATTTTTCATGGCGCGAAAAAGCAGCAACCCAGATATGGATCGCCTGCCGTCTCTCCAGGCAGACGGGCGATGGCACTACTATTGGACGCAGGAAGGGCGGCAGCGGCACGTCTCTGCCGTCTCTCAGATGGATTGCGTCATGGCCTACTATCAGAAATACAAGAACATCGACGCGGGCCTGGTGGACGTGAACCCCAACACGCCAGTGAAGGTGTGGGCGCAGCAGTGGCTGGAAACTTACAAGGCCAACAAGGACATCACCGGCAAGAGCCTGCGGATGTACCGGGAGAAGCTGGACGGCTACATTCTTCCCGCCATAGGGCGGTATCCGCTAAAAAGTGTCACTGAGTTGCACCTCCAGCGGATTTTGAATGATTCCGCCGGTATGTCCAGCAGCCACCTGAAGAAACTCCGCCTTGTCCTCCGGGAGATGTTCGGCAAAGCCCATGACCTGGGTTATATTACCCGTAACCCGGCGGCGGGGCTGGAACTGCCCGCCGGAACGGAAGGGAAACGGCGCAGCCTGACCCCGCGTGAACGGGAAGCTTTCCTGACCATCTGCCAAGAGGGGAAACACCGAGGGTGCTTGTTTTACCAGATGATGCTGTACTGCGGCCTGCGCCCCGGGGAGTGCGCCGCGCTGGAATGGCGGAACATCAATTTTGACAATAGCCTGGTGCTGGTGGAGCAAGCGAAGGAAAACGGCGCCAACTCAATCAAGGCTCCTAAGACGAGCAGCGGCGTGCGGAAAGTGCCTATCCCGCCGGAATTGTTGGCGCAATTAAGACAGCTTCGCGGGCTGCCCCGGACAAAGGTATTTCTCCGTTCCAAGGGTAAGCCCCACTCGGATGATAGTATGCAAACGATGTGGCGGAGTTGGAAAAAAGAAATGGATCGGCAGATGGCGTTTGCGGTTGTCCGCTCCGCTCGTGCTGCCAAGTCCGATGCCGAGGCGGAAGAACTGCTCCTCCACCTATCCGGCGCGTTCGATGCCAGGAAGCTGGCCGCCCAGGTGCGGGGGGATAGCTACAGGGGGGAGGCTGGGACGGTGATTTACCGCAACCAGCTGATTCTCCATGGTGAAAGCCAGGAGTTACTGGACAGCCTGGTGGCCTATGACTTGCGGCACACCTACTGCACCGACCTGCAAAAGGCCGGTGTGGATTTAAAAACCGCGTCCTACCTGATGGGCCACGCGGATATTACAACTACAGCCAACATCTACAGCCACACTGACGACGAACTGATAGAACGGGCTGCGGAAAAGATTTGTGCCTACTCCCGCACGGGTTGATTACACCAAAATTACACCGTTTTTTATTCAGGATGGTGTTTTTCCTGATATATCAACATTTTATTTGCGTTGCTTACTGCCTCTAACTCTGTATGTGAGGGTTCGAATCCTTCTCCCGCTGCCAAAGAAACTCCCGGAAGATTCTAAATCGTTGGAATCTTTCGGGAGTTTTATTTTGCCTTTCAGCGCCATGCAGGAGCGCAGCAAGGGGGCTGGCCATGATTGGCCAGCCCCCTGTTTGTTTGATTGCTATAGAGCCGCTGTCGGCCCCACGCTGCGCTTACTTGAAAATCAGGTTGACGATTTTGATGGCCTGGGTCTTTTTGTCCCGGATGACCAGCTTCTTCACCAGGGTCTTGCCCTCGGCCTGACGCTGGATTTTGGGGTCGGCCAGGGCCGTCTCCACCACCTGGTCGTCAATGGCGTCCACCGGCACCACGATGTTGGCCCGCACCTTACCAGCCACCTGGACGGCCAGCTGCACCGTGGCAGCCAGGGTCTTGCTCTCGTCATACTCCGGCCAGGGCTGCTGGCAGGCCATGCCCTCAGAGGCAAAGCCCAAGTCCTCCCACATCTCCTCGCAGATATGGGGGGCGATGGGGGACAGCATCAGGATCAGCGCTCGCATATCCCCCCTGGTGCAGCCGTTGGCGGTGAAGTCATTCACCAGGCCCATCAGCGTGGCGATGGCGGTGTTGAACTTCATGGCCTCGATGTCCTCGTTGACCTTCTTGATGGCCTTGTGGATGGCAGAGACGTTCTGCTCCGAGCACTCCAGAGAGTCGCCGCAGGTCTCGTGGAGGTTCCACACCCTGTCCAGGAAGCGCTTGCAGCCCGCCACCGCCTTGGAGGACCAGGACGCAGCCTTGGCGAAGTCGCCGATGAACATGATGTAGGTGCGCATGGTGTCCGCGCCGTACTCCTTCACCACGTCGTTGGGGTTGATAACGTTGCCCCGGGACTTGGACATCTTGATGTTTCCCTCGCCCAGGATCATGCCGTGGGCGGTGCGCTTCTTATACGGCTCCGCGTTGGGAATCGCGCCGATGTCATAGAGGAAGTTGTTCCAGAACCGGCTGTACAGCAGGTGGAGGGTGGTATGCTCCATGCCGCCGTTGTACCAGTCCACCTGGCCCCAGTAGTCCATGGCCTCCTTGGAGGCGATGCCGGTGTCACAGTTGGGATCCTCGTAGCGCAGGAAGTACCAGGAGGAGCCTGCCCACTGGGGCATGGTGTCCGTCTCCCGCTGGGCAGGGCCGCCGCAGCAGGGGCAGGTGGTGTTCACCCAGTCGGTCATAGCGGACAGGGGGGATTCGCCGTCGTCAGTGGTCTCATAACTCTCCACCTCCGGCAGCAGGACGGGCAGCTGATCCTCCGGCACCGGCACCCAGCCGCACTTGGGGCAGTTCACCATGGGGATGGGCTCGCCCCAGTAGCGCTGGCGGGAGAACACCCAGTCCCGCAGCTTATAGTTCACCTTGGCGTGGCCGATGCCCTCGGCCTCCAGGTGGTCGATCATGGCCTTTTTGGCCTCCTCCACCGTCATGCCGGTGAGGAAGCCGGAGTTGACCATGACGCCGGTGGCCACATCGGTGAAAGCCCCCTTGCTCAGGTCCACCAGCTCACCTTCGCTGCTGGCCACCACCTGAACGATGGGCAGGCCAAAGACCTGGGCAAACTCCCAGTCACGGGTGTCGTGGGCGGGCACGGCCATGATGGCGCCGGTGCCGTAGGTGGACAGGACATAGTCAGAGATGAAGACGGGGATTTCCTGGTTGTTCACCGGGTTGATGGCGCGAACGCCCTTCAGTTCCACGCCGGTCTTGTCCTTGGCAAGCTCGGTGCGCTCGAAGTCGGACTTGGAGGCCGCCTGGCGGACGTAAGCCTGCACCTCGTCATAGTTGGAGATTTTATCCGCCCACTTCTCCACATAGGCGTGCTCCGGCGCGATGACCATATAAGTCGCGCCGAACAGCGTATCGCAGCGGGTGGTGTAGACGGTGAGCACATCCCCCTCAGTGGTGCCAAAGTTCACCTCCGCGCCGGTGGAGCGGCCAATCCAGTTCTTCTGCTGGATGGCGATGCGGGGGATGTAATCCACCGTGTCCAGCCCGTCGATGAGTTTCTGGGCATACTCGGTGATTTTCAGCATCCACTGACTCTTTTCCTTGCGGACGACCTCGCTGCCGCACCGCTCGCACACGCCGTTGACCACCTCTTCATTGGCCAGCACGCACTTGCAGCTGGTACACCAGTTCACCGGCATGGAGGTCTTGTAGGCCAGCCCCTTCTTGTACAGCTGGACGAAAATCCACTGGGTCCAGCGGTAGTAGCTGGGGTCGGTGGTGTTGATTTCCCTGTCCCAGTCGAAGGAATAGCCCAGCATCTCCAGCTGGTCATGGAAGCGCTTGATGTTGTCCTCCGTGACCTTGGCGGGGTGGATATGGTTCTTAATGGCGTAGTTCTCCGTGGGCAGGCCGAAGGCGTCGTAGCCGATGGGGAACAGGACGTTGTAGCCGTCCATCCGCTTCTTCCGGGCAATCACGTCCATGGCGGTATAGGGCCGGGCGTGGCCCACATGGAGGCCCTGGCCGGAGGGATAGGGGAACTCCACCAGGCCGTACCACTTGGGGCGGGTGGTGTCGCCGGTGACGGCGCGGAAAGTCTTTTCCTCGCGCCAGCGGGTCTGCCATTTCTTTTCAATCTTGCTAAAATCGTACTTCACCTAACTCACAGCTTTCTTATGATGATAATTCTTCTGCGGCAGTGCCGCCGGGTCAATCTTCTTTCTTCGTCAGGAACGGGGACACGTCCACCGCCTTGGCCTCCCGCCACAGGCGGTCCAGGTCGTAGAACTCCCGCTTCTCCGGCAGGAACAGGTGGACGATGACCGTATTAAAGTCCAGCGCGATCCAGCCGCTCTCCCGCTCGCCCTCCTTGCGCAGGGCAGGCTCCCCCAGCTTCTCCGCCGCCTCCTCGCAGGCATCGCTCAGCGCCCGGAGCTGGGTGGTGGAGCCGGCGGTACACATGATGAAGTAGTCCGCCAGGCTGGTGACTTCTGTGGTGTACAGTACCTCCAGCTTCATGCCCCGCTTTGCGTCCAGCGCCCGGCACAGAGCCGCCGTCAATTCCAATGCTTCAGCCATGTTCCTCTCCCTTTCCATTCAATTCTGCCTCCATCCAGTCCCTGGCCGCGACGCCATCCGGATGGACGGGCTTGTTTGCTTCCTGATTCTTGCGGATGCTGTAGTTCAGCCCATAGAGGGCGCCTGCGTCCAAATCCTCCTCCACGATGGCCCGCAGCTGGGCGCACCAGTCATAGGGGCGGCTGGGCTCGGCATAATCCGCAATATAGATGATTTTCTCCAACAGCGTCATACCGGCGTGGCCGGTGGTGTGCCAGAAGATGGCGGAGCAGATGTCCTCCGGCATCCCGAACACCTGCCGGGCGATGGCCGCGCCGCTTTTCGCGTGGAGCAGGCCGGTATTCTCCCGGGCTATCTGGTCTATTAGGATACCACATTTTTCGCAAATTGACAACTGTTTTTCCGCGGGAAAGTACTTTGTGCAGTCGTGAAGGATGGCAGCCTTCCGGGCCTTCTCCTCATCGGCCCCGTTTTTCCGGGCCAGCAGCGCCGCCTCCTGCTCCGTCCCCTTGATATGGGGGATGCGCTTGGCCCGCACCATGGAGTAGGAACAGACCCGCAAATCCTCCAGGCTCAGCCTCGTCAGGTCGGCATCCGTGCCGTACAGCCGGTGCATCAGGATGTAGCCATAAATGCTCTCGTCCAGCAGCGCCCGGCCCTGGCCCTTGGCCAGCTGCTCCCGCAGCTGGCTGGAGGAGACCTCCACCAAATCCTCCAGGGTGACAATTTTCACCCTGGCGTCAAACTGCTTTTTCAGCTTCTTCTTCTGCCAGTGGAAGGACTCGGTATCCCCTGCCTGGCGGCCAAAGGCGGCGATGTGGGCGTACTTGCAGATGCGCTGGGGCTGATACCAGGTGTCCAGGGTCAGGAACATATCCGTCCCCATCAGCAGGTACAGCTCATCCTTGGGGTAGCGCCTGGCGAGGGTCTCCAGGGTGTCCGCCGTGTAGCTTTTCCCCTGCCGGGTCAGCTCAATGTCCGACGCCTCGAAGCCCTTCCCCAGCCGGTCCGCCATCAACTCCACCATCTCCAGCCGCTGCTGGGGAGTGGCGCTGCCCTCCGGCATCTCCTTGTGGGGCGGCGTGTTGTCCGGCACCAGCAGCACCTTGTCCAGCTTCAATGCCTGGGCCACGTCCCGGGCCGCCGCCATGTGGCCCAGGTGGGGCGGGTTGAACGTCCCGCCGTAGATTCCGATTTTCAATGCTTCCTCACCTCGCTGCCCCGCTGTCAGGGCACGTTACTGCGCCTTTTCGTACTTCTTCCCCGCCGTCTTTTTCTGCTTGGGCTGCACCAGGTTAATGCACTTCTCCCCCAGCTTATGGCTGTGGCGGTACAGGACAAAGCGGCTGCCGATGACCTGCACCTGCTCCGAACGGGTCAGTTCGCTGAGTTGTTCGCAGGCCTCCCGGGCGGAGAGGGGGCTGGTCTCCAGCACCTTGCATTTGATCAGTTCTCTAGCCTCCAACGCGTCGTCCGCCTGCTGCACCAGATTGTCATTGATGCCATCCTTGCCCACGGTCAGCACCACTTCCAGGGTGTTGGCCATGGCCCGGAGCTGGGCCCGCTGCTTGCTGTTGATTGGTTCCATCTGTTACGTTCTCCTTATGATTGCTTCCGTTATTTTCGCTGCCGGACTTATTGCCCGTTCAGGTACGCCTCCAGCTCCCCGGCGAAGGCCCGCAGGGCCTTCCCCCGATGGGAGACGGCGTTCTTCTCCTCCGGCGTCATCTGGGCGAAGGTCTTTTTGCACTCCGGCACCAGGAAGATGGGGTCGTAGCCAAAGCCGTCCTCCCCCACCGGGGTGAAGCCGATGCGGCCCTCGCACTCGCCCCGGGCGGAAACCACGTCCCCATTCGGGAAGGCGCAGGTCACTACGGAGACGAAGCTGGCCTTCCGGTTGAGTTGGCCCCGCAGCGCTCCCAATAGGAGCTGATACCGCTGCCGGTCGTCCAGGTCTGGGCCGCCGTACCGGGCGGAGTACACCCCCGGCGCGCCGTTCAGCGCCTCGCAGCACAGGCCGGAATCATCCGCGATGGCGGGGAGGCCGCTGGCCCCCATCACCGCCCTGGCCTTGATGAGGGCGTTCTCCTCGAAGGTGGTGCCGGTCTCCTCCGGCTCCAGGTTGATGCCCAACTGGGACTGGAGGACGATTTCCACCCCAAGCTGCTGCAAAATCGCCTGCAATTCCGCCAGCTTCTTCGGGTTGTGGCTTGCCAATACGAATTTCATTCCGCACCTCCGGTCAATGCGCAGGTCTGCTTCACCATTAGCTCCTGGATGCCCTTCTGGCACAGACTCACCAGCCGCTGCTGCTCCAGGACGGTGAAGGCCCGGCCCTCGCCGGTGCCCTGAATCTCGATGAGCTCGCCCCGCTCGTTCATCACGCAGTTCAAATCCACCTGGGCGCCAGAATCCTCGTAATACTGCAAGTCCAGCAGGGCTTCCTCCTCCACCAGACCGGCGGACACCGCCGCCACCTGATGAATCACCGGGTCCTCGTCAATCAGCCCGGCCTCCAGCAGCTTCCGGCAGGCCAGCTTCAGCGCCACCCAGCCGCCGGTGACGGAGGCGGTGCGGGTGCCGCCGTCCCCCTGCAACACGTCGCAGTCCACCGTGATGCAGTGGGGGCCAAGCTTCTCCATATCCACCGCAGCACGCAGGCTGCGGCCAATGAGCCGCTGAATCTCTGCGCTGCGGCCGGACAGCTTCAGCTTGCTGACATCCCGGCGGGAGCGGGTGCGGTTGGCCCGGGGCAGCATATTGTACTCCGCCGTCACCCAGCCGCAGCCCTCCGCCACATGGGGCGGCACCCTGTCCTCCACAGAGGCGGTGATATACACCATGGTCGCGCCGCACTTGATGATGCAGCTCCCCTCCGCAAATGCGTTGGTGTTGGGAATGATTTCCACCGGGCGCAGCATATCCGCCGCGCGTCCATCCCGTCTGTTCATAGGTCAGCATCCTTTCTGTCGATTGTGCGTGGTTTTATGTTAAATCAGAGCGTTGGCAAACTCCCTGGCGTCGAAGGGCTTCAAATCCTCCAGCCCTTCGCCCACGCCGGCGTACTTCACCGGCACCTTTAGCTCCTGGGCCACCGCCACGGCGATGCCGCCCTTGGCGGTGCCGTCCAGCTTGGTCAGCACGATGCCGGTGATGCCGCAGGTCTCCATGAACTGCTTGGCCTGCACCAGGCCGTTCTGGCCGGTGGTGGCGTCCAGCACCAGCAGCACCTCCTTGGCGCAGTCCGGGCACTCCCGGTCAATGATGCGGCTCATCTTCGCCAGCTCGTTCATCAGGTTGGATTTGTTGTGGAGCCGTCCCGCCGTGTCAATCAATACGACGTCCGTCCCACGGGCCTTGGCCGCCGAGATGGAGTCAAAGACCACGGCGGCGGGGTCGCTGCCCTCTCCCTGCTTCACGATGTCGATGCCGGAGCGCTGGGCCCAGATGGTCAGCTGCTCGGAGGCGGCAGCCCGGAAGGTGTCCGCTGCGGAGAACAGCACCTTCTTGCCCTCAGCTTTCAGGCTGGCCCCGATTTTGCCGATGGTGGTAGTCTTGCCAACCCCGTTCACCCCGATGAACAGCACGAAGGAGGGCTTCGTGCTGAGGTTCAGGGCCGGGTCGGCCACCTCCAGCATCTCCGTCAGAATCTCCCGCATACAGTTCTGGGCGTCGGGAATCTCCTTGATATGCTCCCGCTTGGCCCGGGTGCGCAGTTCGTCCACCGCTTTCAGGGTGGTGTTCATCCCCATGTCGGCTAAAATCAGGCTTTCCTCCAGGCTGTCATAAAATTCATCGTCCAGCTTGGAGAAACCGTTGAAAATACCGATTTTTTTGATTTTGTCAAAGAATCCCATTGCTCTTTCCCCTTTCGATTCAGAACGCCCCCTGGGCTTATTGAATATTCAACTCCTCAGCTACCTCGTTCAGGTTAACGGTCAGCACCCGGCTGATGCCCCGCTCCTGCATGGTGACGCCGTAGAGGACGTCCGCCTCCTCCATGGTGCCGCGGCGGTGGGTGATGATGATAAACTGGGTCTTATCGCTCATAGAGCGGACGTACTGGGCAAACCGGGTGACGTTGGGGTCGTCCAGCGCCGCCTCGATTTCGTCCATCGCCACGAAGGGCGTGGGCCGCACCTTCAGGAAGGCGAAATACAGGGCGATGGCCACAAAGGCCTTCTCCCCGCCGGACAGCAGGCTCAGCACCTTCAGTGCCTTGCCCGGAGGCTGCACCTTGATTTCAATGTTGCAGTTCAGGATGTCGTCCGGGTCCTCCAACTCCAGGGCGGCCTTGCCGCCGCCGAACAGCTCCTGGAAGGTGACGGAGAAGGCGTCCGCAATCAGGTCGAACTGCTCCGCGAAAATCTTCTTCATCTCCTCGGTGATGCCGTCGATGATCTCCTCCAACTCCGCCTTGGCCTTCTCCACATCGTCCCGCTGGGCGGTCAGGTAGTCGTACCGCTCGCTAATGCGGCGGAACTCCTCAATGGCCCCCACGTTCACGTTGCCCAGGGCGCTGATGCTCCGTTTCAACTCGGCGATGCGCCGCCCGGCCTTGGCCACGCTCTCCAACTCCTGGCGCAGGGGCTGGGCGCTGTCATAGGTCAACTCGTAGCTGTCCCACAGCTTGCTGAGAAGCTGGCTCTCCTCCATAGCGGCGGCGGCCTTCTTCCGCTCCAGGGCGGAACACTCCCGCTCCATGTTCAGCAGAGCCTCGTTCTTGTCCCTGGCGTCCCGGTCGGCCTGGGTGCGCTGGGCTTCCAATTCCAGCCGCCGGGTGGACAGCTTTTGCAGGCTGTCCGTCAGCGCCTCCCGGCTGGTGCGGAGGGTTTGCAGCGCCTCCTCCAGCGCCCGGATGCGGTCGGTCAATTCCTCATTGCGCTGGCCGTACTCCTCAATTTGACGGCGGCGATTCTCCCGGTCGCCGGTGATGTCCCGCTCCATGGCCTTTAACTCGTCCAGGGCGGTCAGGGTGGCGGACTGCTCCGCGTCCAGGGACGCCTGGGCAACGTGTACCTCCGCGATGGCGGCGGCGATGGCCTCCGCCTGCTTCCGGAACACGTCCTGTCCGGCGGCCTTGCCCTCCGCCTCCGTCCGCAAGGCGGCGGCGGAGTCCTCCAGCGTCTCAATGCGCTGGCGGGCCTCCTCGGTGTCCTCCTCCAGCTTCTTCGCCCGCTGGCGGAGGCTCTCCAATTCGTCCTGCCAATTGTCCCGGTTATCCCGAAGGGCCCCCAGCAGGATGCGGTACTGGCCGTATTCGCCGTCCAGCCGCAGCACCGTGTCGTCCAGAACGCGCTTCTGGTTCTGGGCCACCTCCATCTCGTAGGCGGCCTGCTCCGCCTCCCGCTTGGCGTCCGTCAGAACGCGGCGGGCTGCGTCCATGTCCTCTTTCAGCTGGGCGGACTGCTTCTCCAGCCGTTCCAGCTCACTGGCCCGGGACAGGATGCCAGCGCTGCGGCTGGTGCTGCCGCCGGTCATGGAGCCGCCGGGGTTCAGCACCTGGCCGTCCAGGGTGACGATGCGGAACCGGTGGCCGAACTGCCGGGCCATGGCGATGGCCGCGTCCATATCCTCCGCAATGATCACCCGGCCCAGCAGGTTGCCCACCACGTCGGCGTATTTCTGCTCACAGGTCACCAGGGCGCTGGCTACCCCCACGAAGCCCCGACACTGCTCCACGTTCCGTTCCTTCAAATAGTTGGGTCGGACAGCGGAGAGGGGCAGGAAAGTGGCCCGGCCCGCGTCCCGCCGTTTCAGGTAGTTGATGGCGGCCTTGCCGTCCTCCTCCCTGTCCACCACTAGGTTCTGTTGGGCCGCGCCCAGCGCCGTCTCGATGGCAACGGTGTACTGCTCCGGCACCTTCATCAGGCTGGCCACCGGGCCGTGGATACCCCGGAGCTGCTTCCGCTCGGCGGCCTGCATCACCGCCTTCACCGCCTTGGAGTAGCCCTCATACAGCTTCTCCATCTCGGTGAGCATATGGATGCGGCCAGACAGGTTGTTGCTGTCCAGGGTCAGCTGGTTCACCTTGCCCTGGGCCTCCTCCAGCTTTTTGTTGCGGCTGGACGCCTTCATCTGGTGGCCCGCGATGACGTTTTCCAGGCTGTCCCGCTGCTCCTTGGTGTCATTCAGTTCCTTCCGCTTGGCCTTGGCCTCCGCCTCGGTCTGGGTCAACTTCTCCTGGTTCTCCTGCATGGAGGCCCGGAGGGCGGTGTCACGGTCAATCATTTCCTGACTGGAAGCCGCCAGGGCGGACAGCAGCTCCTTGGCGTCCGCCAGGGAGGCGCTCTGAATGCGCTCCGAACTGCGGAGGGCCTCCAGTTCCTCCGCCAGCGTCCCCGCCTGCCTGCGGTTCTCCGCCTCCTCCAGCTGGTGCCCGGCCAGTGTGTCCTCCAGCGCCTGGCGCTGGTCAGCGATTGCCCGGAGCCGCTCCTGCCGCTGGGCGATTTGGGCGGCGATGGAGTCCGCCCGCCCCTCCTGCTGGTCCAGCTCCCGCTGTAAGCGGTCGGCGGACTCGGTATTGCTCTGCACCTGGCTTTTCAGCACGGCGATAGAGGACTCCCGCGCATTGCTCTCCCCTTCCAGGGCGGACTGGCGGGCGCGGAGCTGCTCCGTTTCCACATCGCAGTCCCGCATCTGCTGGGCCAGGGCCTCCGCCCGGGTGTAAAGGGTCTCCTGCTCGGTTTTGATGCTGTCCCGCTGGGCGGTGGCAGCCTCGTAGTCGGTGGCCAGCTTCCGGTGATTCGTCCGCAGTTCGTCCAGGTTCTCCAGCCACAGGGAAATTTCCAGGCCCTTCAACTCGTCCCGATAGGCCAGGAACTCCTTCGCCTTTTCCGCCTGACCCCGAAGGGGCTCCAGCTGGAGTTCCAATTCGGAGATTTTATCCCCCACACGGAGCAGGTTGTCCGCCGTCTTTTCCAGCCGGTGTTCAGCTTCCTCCTTCCGGTGGCGGAACCGGGAGATGCCCGCCGCCTCCTCAAAGACGCTGCGCCGCTCGCTGCCCTTGGTGGACAGTATCTCATCAATTTTACCCTGGCCGATGATGGAGTAACCCTCCCGGCCCAGGCCGGTGTCCATCAGCAGCTCATTGATGTCCTTCAGGCGGCAGCTGTGGCGGTTGATGTAATACTCGCTGTCCCCGCTGCGGTAGTACCGGCGGGTGATCATGACCTCCGACTCCTCCATGGGGAAGCGGTGATCCTCATTGTCCAGAATCAGGCTGACCTCGGCATAGCCCAGCTGCTTGCGCTTGGCGGTGCCGCCGAAAATCACGTCCTCCATCTTGCCGCCCCGCAGCGCTTTGGTGGACTGCTCCCCCATGACCCAGCGTATTGCGTCCGAAATATTCGATTTTCCGCTGCCGTTCGGCCCGACGATGCCGGTGACCGGCTCTCCGAAGGTCAGGACGGTTTTATCAGGGAAGGATTTGAACCCCTGAATTTCCAAGGCTTTTAGATACAAAAGGACACCTTCTCGCCATTCCGTTTTTTGCAGATGCACATAATTTGACACTATATTTTACCATCGCTGCGCCGAAATTGCAACGGATTCCTTTCCATTTTAGGAAATTTGCTTCCGTGCGGCCCCATGCCAGGTTCAAAAGACAAAAAACACGCTGCCCACCGGTAAAACCGCAGGGCATCGCGTTTCTTTCTAATTCCTATTCAGCTTTGCACCAGCCGCTCCAGCTCCCGGCACAGGGCGGCCATCTCCTCGTCGGTGCCGACGGTGATGCGCAGGAATTGGTCTGTCCGGGGCGCGTCAAAGTAGCGCACCAAAATCCCCGCCTCCCGCAGCCCGGCAAACAGCGCCCTGGCGGGCGCTGCCTTATGGGACGCAAAGAGGAAATTCGCCTTGCTGGGCAGCACCGTGAAGCCCAGCCCCTCCAGCCGCTCCGTCACCCAGGCCCGGGTGTTCACCACGGCGGCGCAGCGGCCTGCAAAGTACGCCTCATCCTCCACGGCGGCGGCAGCCCCCACGATGGCCAGCCGGTCCAGGGTGTAGGAGTTCATAGAGTTTTTCACGCAGTTGACCGCCTGAATCAGGTTCTCATTGCCAAAGGCGAAGCCCACCCGAAGCCCCGCCAGGGAGCGGGATTTGGACATGGTCTGCACCACCAGGAGATTGGGGTACCGGTCGATGAGGGGCAGGGCAGAGGTCCCGCCGAAGTCCACATACGCCTCGTCCACGATGACCACCACGTCTGGGTTGGCCTTCAGGATACGCACCAACTCCCCCTGGGGCAGCTCGATACCGGTGGGGGCGTTGGGGTTGGCCAGCACGATGCCGCAGTGCTGCCCCAGAAGCTGCTCTACAGGGACGGTGAAATCCTCGTTCAGGGGCACCGTGCGGCACTGAATGCCGAACAGCGCCGCATACACCGGGTAAAAGCTATAGGTGATGTCAGGGAACAGAATGGTGTCTCCGGGGCCGAAAAACGCCTGAAAGGCAAAGGCCAGCACCTCGTCAGAGCCGTTGCCCAGGAACACCTGCCCCTCTCTCACGCCGTAACGCCGTGCCAGGGCCACCCGGAGGGCGCTGCCCTCCGGGTCTGGGTAACGCCGCAGGGACTGGCCCAACTCCGCCGTGATGGCCTCCGTCACCTTCGGGGAGGGGGGATAGGGGTTTTCGTTGGTGTTGAGTTTGATGAGGTTCTGCACCTTCGGCTGCTCCCCCGGCGTGTAGGGGATCAGCTGCCGGATACGGCTGGACCAATATTCTTTCATGGCGGACTCGCTCCTTTGCTTCTCAATCGGACGCCTGGCTCTGGCGGTCAGGGCCGGGGAGAATTTTCTTCACATTCTTCTCCGCCTTGGCCCGGGGCAGCATGACCTCCCGGCCGCAGCCCTTGCACCGCATCCGGAAATCCATGCCGATACGCAGCACCTCCCACTCCTTACAGCCGCAGGGGTGGGGCTTTTTCATTTGCAGGGTATCTCCAACCTGGATGTCCATACTGTTCTCCCCTTTCTTCGCTTTAGCACGCTAATACACTACCATGTTATAAGCAGCTTGTCAAGTGGTTTTCCTCCATCAAACTTTCCCCTGTTCCTGCATATGCTTCCCATAAGCACAGAATCAGGAGGAAAACGCTATGAATCAAATTTTGCCGGAAGGCCGCCTGCTCCCCACGGCGGAAAATCAAGCTCTGCTGTCCTCATTGGAGGGGCTGCACGCCGCCATGGAGCGGCAAATCGTGCTGGAGAGCGTCGCTCTGCGCTGCGACCGGGGCCACAACCTCCGCCTCAGGCTAGGGGAGGTGGACGCCGTCATTCCCCACGGGGAATGTGCCGTGGGCCTGGAGGACGGCACCACCAGGGAAATCGCCCTGCTGACCAGGGTGGGAAAGCCGGTGGCCTTCCTCGTCACCGGCCTGGTGGGGGAGGACGGGCGCATCGTGGCCCAGCTGTCCCGCCGCCTGGCCCAGGAGCAAGCCCTGGAGGTGCTGCTGAATCTGCCGACAGGGGCGGTCCTGCCCGCCACCGTCACCCGGCTGGAGCCCTTCGGCGCGTTTGTGGACATTGGGCGGGGCATCCCCTCCATGATTCCGTTGGGGGCCATCTCCGTGGCCCGCATCCGCCACCCTTCCGACCGGTTTTACACCGGGCAGGAGATTTTCGCGGTATTGCAGCAGGCCGTCCCGGAGCAGCGCCGCCTGCTGCTGTCCCACAAGGAGCTGCTGGGCACCTGGGCGGAGAACGCGGCCCGGTTCGCCCCCGGCGAAACCGTCACCGGCATTGTCCGAGGCGTGCTGGATTACGGCATCTTCGTGGAGCTGGCCCCCAACCTGCCCGGCCTGGCAGAGTATCTGCCGGGATACGAGGTGGGCGACCAGGTCAGCGTCTACATCAAGGCCATTCTGCCGGAGCGTCAGAAAATCAAGCTGCTGCTGATCGACCGGCTGAACCACCCCGCTCAATGCACCCCGCCGACCTACTTCGTCACCGAGGGCAATGTGGCGGGGTGGGACTACCACGGTGCTACTCCTTCTTGATTTTCGCCCAGTAGGCTTTGGCGGCCTGCTCCGTCTTGTTCTCCCCATACTCGTAATAGCGCCGCCCCTGGAGGGCGTCCGGGAGATACTGCTGCTCCACCCAATGATTCGGGTAATCGTGGGGATAGAGATAGCCCTGCTCCCGCTCCATGCCGGTGCTGTCGGCGTGGACGTTTTGCAGATGCCTGGGATAGTCCCCCGTCCTGCCCGCCGCCACGTCAGACATGGCGGCAGAAATGCCCTTATAGACGCTGTTGGACTTGGGGGCCGTGGCCAGCAGCACCACCGCCTGGGCCAGGGGCAGCCGGGCCTCCGGCAGCCCCAGCATGTTGGCGTTCTCCACGCAGGCGTTGACGATGGCCGCCGCCTGGGGATAGGCCATCCCCACATCCTCGCTGGCGGAGCAGAGGATGCGCCGGATGGCGGTCACCATGTCCCCCGCCTCCAACAGCCGGGCCAGATAGTGGAGGGCGGCATCCGGGTTGGAGCCCCGTATGGACTTCATCAGGGCAGAGGCGGTGTCGAAGTGGTCGTCCCCCGCCCGGTCATAGCGCATGGCGGAGTGCTGGGCCAGCACTTCGGCGTCCTCCAGGGTCAGCGTGATGGTTCCGCCTGTGGACGGCGCGGCGTTCACCAGCAGCTCCACCGCATTCACCGCCTTGCGCACGTCCCCGCCGCAGGCCGAGGCAATATGGGCAACGACCTCCGGGGGGCAGTCTATCTCTACCCCCCGCCGCTCCACCAGCAGCGCCACCGCCCGCCGCACCGCAGGCTGCACTTCCTCCGCCGTCACCGGCTTGAACTCAAAGACGGTGGAGCGGCTCAAGACGGCGTTGTAAACATAGAAGTACGGGTTCTCCGTGGTGGAGGCAATGACGGTGATTTTTCCGTTCTCCATAAACTCCAGCAGGCTCTGCTGTTGCTTTTTATTGAAGTACTGAATCTCGTCCAGGTAGAGCAGCACGCCGTTGGGTGCCAACAGGGTGTCCACATCAGCGATAATGTCTTTAATATCGGAGATGGAGGCGGTGGTGGCGTTCAGCCGATGCAGCGCCTTGTTGGTGCGGCTGGCAATGATGTTGGCCACCGTGGTCTTGCCGGTGCCGGAGGGGCCGTAAAACACCATGTTGGGGATGTTGCCCCCCTGAATGATGCGGCGCAACACGCCGTTTGGCCCCAGGATGTGCCGCTGGCCCACCACGTCGTCCAGACTGGCGGGTCTAATCTCATCTGCCAATGGCCGTTCGTTCATAGCGGATGTCGCCTCCCTGTCATTGATGGTTTCCATTGTAGCACATTCGCCGCCCTTTGTAAATGCGGAGGGGCTTTGCCGCATGAAAAGGCCGCCCTGTGTCTCACCGCAGGACGGCCCTGAAAATCCCTTTTGGAGGGTTTACCACTCCTCCAGGCTGAACGAAATCATCTCATCCCGCTCCTCGGCGCTGGAGGACACGCCGATCAGGAAATCATCCCCCATGGTGCCCTCCAGGATGCCCTTCAGCCTGCCGCAGTCCTTGATGCGCCAGCCGTAGCGGACGCGGATCTCGTCCATAGTGTGCCGGTAATTCCGTTCATCCCAGCGGCCGATATAGGCGCAGAAGTACCGCTGGCCATCGTAGAAATGGTGGGCCTCGTCATAGCAAATCATGTCCGCCCACAGCTGGTAATAGTCCGCGCTGGAGGCATAGTTAATCATGTCTGGCGTGTAGCCTCCCGCCGGGCGCATATTGACCTCCAGACCCACAATGTCGCCCACGTCGCCCAGGCCCTCCTTGGCCTCCGTCAGCCGGAAGAACTCCAGGTGGAAGCTCCGCTTTTTCAGGCCGAAGGCTTTCAGCACCGCCTTGCCCGCCTCCAGCATATCCCAGGGCACATCCTGCATCACGGAATAGTACATGGGGCCGTGCTTCTGTACCATATCCATGATGGAAATGGTGGTAACGTGGTTGGCGCAGAACAAAATCTCGCCCTTGCTGTTGACGATGCCGTCAAAGGCGCTGACATCGCCGCTGACGAACTCCTCCAAAATATACTGGCTGTCCAACTCCATCCCGCACAGGCGGTACATGTCCTCATCGGAGCGGAGCACCATGTTCCCCGCTGCGCCCACGCCGTTGTCCGGCTTGGCCACGATGGGATAGCCCACCAGATGGGCAAATTTCAACGCCCCTTCACAGTTGTCCAGCAGATGGTACCGGGCGGTGGGAATGCCCGCCTTGGCGTAATAGGCCTTCATAGCGGACTTGTGCTTAAACTTCCGCATATCCTCCGGCTGCAGGCCGGTGGTGATGTGGAAGTCCTGCCGGAGCCGGGCGTCCTGCTCCATCCAATACTCGTTGTTGGACTCCAGGTAGTCGATTTTCCCGTAGTGGAAGGTGAAATAGGCCACGGCGCGGAGCATTTCATCGTAGTTCTCCATGTCATTCACCCGGTAATATTCGGTCAGGGCTTCCTTTAGCTCCGGGTGCAGCAGGTCATAGGCGCAGTCGCCAATGCCCAGCACCGTGACGCCGTTCTCCTTCAGCCGCTGGCAAAAATGGCGATAACAATCGGGAAATTGGGGGGAAATAAAGATAAAATTCATAATTATTCACACTTTCCGCGGAAGCAGCGCGCCGCCCTGCCTGGCCGCCGCTGCCTGTTCCATTGGTACCCCCATTATAGCCCTCTTTTTTTCAAATTTCCACCCCTATATCCGTCAAAACTGTAAAATAACCGGCGCCGGTCTGGAACGCAAATAAAAAAAGACTGACATCATCGCAACGTCAGTCTTTTCTGTGTTAGCACTACCTATTTTCCCGGCCCGTCTCCAAGCAAGTATCGTCGGCGAAGGTGAGCTTAACTTCTGTGTTCGGAATGGGAACAGGT
>JAJQFX010000108.1 GCA_021200895.1 Clostridiales bacterium
GGTTCTACACCGACGAATCGCTGGCGAACATCGTCCAATACCTGAACGCGCTTTTCGATTAAGCGCATCCATCATGGCGACAAACGACGGGCAGCCCGGTCAGCTGCGCCGCCGGTCGTAATACAGCGGCCCGCACTGTGGAGTTGGCGCCCACAGCGCCGGGCGGAAACCCAAATGTATTAAGGAGGAAACTTAATGAAGAACAAAAAAGCTAGATTGTGGCGCGGCCTGACCGCCGTCACCGCTGCGCTGGTGGCGTTGCTGATTCCTGCGACCACCATCGTCAACGCCAACCTGTCCTATCTGAACGGCCAGTTCGGCACCAGCTCCACCCAGATGGTGGACAGCAGCGGAGCCAGCGTTGCGGACGCCATCTACTATGAGTCTGAGTTCACCTCTGTGGCCGACCTGGTGGCCGCCAAGAATGAACTGGCAGAGCAGATTTCCGAGGAAGGCAGCGTCCTTCTGAAGAACGAGAACAGCGCCCTGCCCATCGACAAGGACACTGAGACCGTCACCCTCTGGGGCATGAACTCCCATACCCCCACCCTGGGCGGCATGATCGGCTCCTCCACCAGCGTGGATTCCGACCAGGCCGCTTACGGCATTGAGGAGGCGCTGGCCGCCAAGGGCTTCACCGTGAATCAGGATATGATCGACCTGTATTCCAGCGACGCCGCTATGGCTTACGCCCGCAGAGGCTTCGGCGCTACCGGCCACGGCCTGTCCCCGGCCTTTACCGCCACCTATGAGAACCCCTCCACCTACCCCGTAGGCGAGATTCCCGCCTCCCTGTACTCTGACGAGGTGCTGGCCTCCGCCGACAACACCGTCGCCGTGGTGGTCATCTCCCGCGACAGCTCCGAGGCTGCCGACTATGAGGTGGATATGGTCAACGGCACCGAGGGCGACAGCTTTGAGCGTCCCCTGGCCCTGTCCGACTACGAGCGGGATATGATCGCCCTGGCCAAGGAGCACAGCACCAGGGTCATCGTCCTCATCAACTCTGACTGCGCCATGGAAATCGACGAGCTGAAGCAGGACGACGAAATCGACTCCATCCTCTGGGTGGGCCTGCCCGGCGTCAACGGCTTCCTGGGCGTGGCCGATGTCCTCAGTGGTGACGAGAACCCCTCCGGCCACCTGTCTGACGCCTACGCCACCAACAGCGCCTCTTCCCCCGCCATGCAGAACTTTGGCGTGTACACCTATACCAACAGCTCCCAGTCCAGCGCAGGCGACCTGACCAGCGACGACAAGGGCGACTGGTACATCGTGGAGGCCGAGGGTATCTACGTCGGCTACAAGTATTATGAGACCCGGTATGAGGACAGCGTGCTTGGCCAAGGCAACGCAGACTCCACTGAGGGTTCCAGCACCGGAGACGCCTGGAGCTACGAAGACGAAATGACCTATCCCTTCGGCTATGGCCTCTCCTACACCACCTTTGAGCAGACCCTGGACGACGTGACGCTGGAAATCGGCGGCGCCGGCACCGCCACCGTGACTGTGACCAACACGGGTGATGTGGCCGGCAAGAGCGTGGTTCAGCTGTACGTCCAGACCCCCTACACCGACGGCGGCGTGGAGAAGTCCTCCATCCAGCTGCTGGGCTTCACCAAGACCGACACTCTGGAGCCCAATGAATCCGTCACCGTGACGGTAGAGTTCGACCCCGAGTATATGTGCAGCTATGACGAGGATATGGTCAAGGCTGACGGCACCACCGGCGCGTGGGTGCTGGACGCTGGCGACTACTACTTCGCCATCGGCAACGGCGCACATGAGGCTCTGAACAACGTCCTGGCCAACAAGCTGGGCACCACCAACGGCCTGACCACCATCACTGACGAGGAAGTCATCAACGCTGACAACGCCATCGTCTGGACCCTGGACGCTCAGGACATCGAGACCTATTCTGAGAACGTGGAGAACGCCCTCCAGGATATGGACATCAACAGCTACTATGACGAGGACGTGGTGGAATACTTCACCCGTTCCGACTGGAGCGCAGCCTGGGGCACCGTCACCGAGCTGACCGCCACCGACGAGATGCTGGTTGGCCTGACCAACAGCAACTATGAGCTGACCGAGAACGGCGACGGCGTCACCTGGGGCGCGGACAACGGCCTGACCCTGTTCGACATGGTGGTCCTCAATGACGACGGCACCACCTCCGCCGTGGACTTTGACGACGAGCAGTGGGATCTCCTGCTGGATGAAATCACCCTGGACGAGGCCATTCAGTTCATCGCCAACGCCGGTGACGACCTGGAGAACATCGACTCCATCGTCCTCCCCCGCCTCTATGAGAACGACGGCCCGCTGGGCTTCACCTATGACCAGGTGGGCGGCTACGCCACCCGTTGGACGGCGAACGACTCCGAGTATCCCACCTACGTCTCCACCAGTGACGAGTATGCCACCGAATCCATGAACACCATGCCCACCGAGCCTGTAGTGGCCGCCACCTTCAACACCGAGCTGGTGGAGCGGGAAGGCGAGCTGTTCGGCGAGGACGGCCTGTGGGCCAACGAGTGCAGCATCTTTGCCCCCGGCATGAACCTCCACCGCACCCCCTACAACGCCCGGAACCATGAGTACTATTCTGAGGACTCCATGCTGACCAACCTGATGGGCGTCGCCGTCTGCACCGGCTGCCAGACCAAGGGCCTGATGGCCACCACAAAGCACCTGGCCTTCAACGAGCAGGAGACCAACCGCTCCGGCGTTTCCACCTTCATGACCGAGCAGGCTGCCCGTGAGAACAACCTCCGGGCCTTCCAGGCCATCATGTCCGACAACGTAACCGACGGCGTCATGACCTCCTTCAACCGTGTTGGCACCGTGTACTCCAGCGCGCACTCCGGCCTGATGACCCAGATCGTCCGCAACGAGTGGGGCTACACCGGCTATCTGCTCACCGACATGATCAACGGCGCGGACTACATGAACTGGAGAGACATCGTGGCTGCTGGCGGCGGCGCTTGCCTGACCTCCTCCGCTTATGACACCTCCACCATCGGCGCCATGTCCGCCTCCAAGACCGCTATCTCCAAGGACACCGAGTTCCAGGAGCAGATGAAGCTCATCATCAAGTACTATCTCTACAACATCGTGGAGAGCAACGCTATGAACGGCCTGACCGCCGGTACTGAAATCGTCACCCATCTGACCTGGTTCCAGATCGCGTGCTATGCCGCCATCGCCGTCGCCGCTGTGTTGACCCTGGCCTGCGCGGTCATGTGGGTGCTGAGCCTGCGCAAGTCCAAGGCCCAGCAGGGTTCCTGAAGAAAAGGAGGATGAAACTATGGCTATCTTTGCAAACAAGTCAGGCGGCTTTTACCTGACCGCCTTGGCCGCCATCCTGACCCTGGTGGCGCTGATCACCTACAACAGCGTCATGTACACCCTCACGCTGACCACCGTGCTGCTGGTGGTGGCGCTGGTGCTGGAGCTTGTGCCCCTGTTCCTGAACAACGCTATCCTGACCGGGGTGGCCCCGGTGGTCAACACCGTCCTGAACGGCGCCGCCGCTATGGCCAGCGCCTCCGTGATGGTCAACCAAATCGCCTATGTGATTTCCGGCCTGGATCAGATGGACACCATCGTCTCCTACATCGTGTTCGCCTCTGTGGCTATCGTCGCCATGCTGGTCAACATCGTTGCAGCCTTCCTGAAGTGGGAGAAGTAATTCCTTAGCCTAACCCGGCATCCCCGGGCCGCCTGTCGGCCCGGGGATTGCGAAACCGTCCCCTTCACGCCTGTGCAGCCCCCCAAACGTTCCGTTTCTGGGGGCTTGCGTATATGCTGCACGCGCAGCGCAAAACACCTTCTGTCAGGGAGGAGCGCTATGAAAAAACTCGATTTGAACCGGGGCTGGCTGGTAAAGCACGAGGGCACGGAGGAGCCGGGCAAGCCGGTGAACCTGCCCCATGACGCCATGCTGGGAGAGCCACGCACCGCCCAGAGCCCTGGCGGCACCAACACCGGCTGGTTCGAGGGCCATGACTACCGCTATACCCGCACACTGGACGTGCCGGAGGACTGGCGTGGGAAGGCTGCCGTGCTGGAGTGCGAAGGGGTCTACCACAACGCTACCGTCCTCCTGAACGGGGAGGAGGTGGGCTTCCGCCCCTACGGCTACACCAACTTCTATGTGGATTTGACGGAGCAGCTCCGCTACGGTCAGGCCAACACCCTGGAGGTGGTGGCCCGGAATGCCGACCAGCCCAACAGCCGATGGTACTCCGGGTCAGGGCTGTATCGGCCCGTGTGGCTGTACCTGTCTGAGGGGGCGGACTACCTGCCCCCCAACGCCATCCGGATAAAGACCCTCGGCATCGACCCCGCCCAGGTGGAAATCACTGTGACCACCAAGGGTACCGGAACCGTCTCGGTTCAGATTCTGGACGGCGGGCGGCAGATAGCCGCCTTTGAGGGTCAGTCGAACGGCAAGGTGGTGTTCCGCGCCACGTTGCGGGGGGCCAGGCTGTGGAGCCCGGAAAGCCCCAATCTCTACACCTGCCGGGCCGCTTTCGCCGGGGACACAGCGGAAACCAGCTTCGGCATCCGCGCCCTGGCCTGGGGGCCGGAGGAGGGCTTGACCCTGAACGGGAAGCGGGTCATCCTGCGGGGGGCCTGCATCCATCACGACAACGGCGTCCTGGGGGCCTGCGCCTATCCGGAGGCGGAGGAGCGGAAGATTCGTCTCCTCCAGGAAAACGGCTATAACGCCGTCCGCTCCGCCCACAACCCCTGCTCCAAGGCGCTGCTGGACGCCTGCGACAGGCTGGGTATGCTGGTGATGGACGAGTTCGTGGACTGCTGGTACATCCACAAGACGCAGCACGACTATGTGACCTACTTTGAGGACTGGTGGCGGCAGGATTTGACCGACCTGGTGGAGAAGGACTATAACCGCCCCTCCGTCATCCTCTACTCCACCGGCAACGAGGTCTCCGAGACCGCCCAGAAGAAAGGCATCGCCCTGACCCGGCAGATGACCGACTTCCTCCACACGTTGGACGGCACCCGCCCGGTGACCTGCGGCATCAACATCTTCTTCAACCTGCTCAGCTCTATGGGCTTCGGCGTGTACAGCGACGACAAGGCCCAGAAGCAGGCCGACGTGGAGAAGCCCAAAGCGGTGGGCAGCCAGTTCTTCAATGACCTGGCGGGCCTCCTGGGCAGCGGCACCATGAAAACCGGCGCGACCCTCCACGGCTGCGACCTCAAGACCAGGGACGCCTTTGCCGCCATGGATATGGCGGGCTACAACTACGGCATCAAGCGCTACCGGCACGACCTGAAAAAGTACCCTGACCGCCTGATTCTGGGCAGCGAGACCTTCTGCTCCGACGCCTATCAGTTCTGGGAGCTGGCGAAAACGGAGCCCCGCCTCATCGGCGACTTCGTCTGGGCCGGTATGGACTACCTGGGCGAGGTGGGCATCGGCGCCTGGGAGTACCAGGACTATGCCCCCAGCTTTGACCACGGCGTGGAGTGGCTGGCCGCAGGCGCTGGCCGCATCGACCTGATCGGCACCCCCCTGGGGGAGGCCAGCTATACCAAAGTGGCCTTCGGCCTGGAGGACGGGCCGGTGATTGCCGTCCGCCCGGTGAACCACACCGGGGAGAAGCACTCCCCCTCCTCCTGGAAGATGACTGACACCCTGTCCTCCTGGAACTGGCAGGGCTGCGAGGGCAAGAGCGCCGTGGTGGAGGTTTACACCCGGGCCGCCGCGGTGGAGCTGCTGCTGAACGGCATCAGCGTGGTAAAGAAGGAGCGGAAGAAGGACTGCCGCCTGGTGTTCAACATCACCTATCAGCCCGGCGAACTGACCGCCGTGGCCTACGATGAGGCCGGACAGGAGACCGGCCGCAGCAGCCTGACTACCGGCTCGGCGGAGACGCAGCTTCGTCTGACCCCGGAGCAGGCGACGGTGCGGCCTGAGGGCCTGGCTTTCCTGAACCTGTGCTACACCGACACCGAGGGCAACGTGAAGCCCCTGGAGCGCCACCGCATCCAGGTGCAGGTCACCGGCGGCAAACTGCTGGGCCTGGGCCATGCCTGCCCCTACAACCCGGACGGCTTCCTGAAGGAGGACACCGACACCTACTATGGCCGGGCGCTGGCCGTAGTCCAGGCGGACGGCACCGGCCCGGTGACGGTAACGGCGTCCGACGGCGAGCGGCAGGCGGCGGCAGAGCTGCCTCTGAATGCCGGGTAAGCGCGGCACAGCAACGCGGGGCGGACAGCGAAGCCCCTCACCCGTATCTTCCTCAAACGGAAATGGAAAGGAAAATGTAACATGAGCAAACAAACGGAAAAAGGCGGCTTCTGGAGCACACCCCTGGCCAGCTCCGCCATTAAGACCGATGAAGTAAAAATACCGGAAATGCTGATAGGCTACCTGATTGGCCCCTTCGGCGCGCTGCTGTCCTCCGGTATCTTCACCAGCTTCCTGAACAAATACTTCACTGACGTGCTGCTGCTGGACACCAGCTTCCTGTCTGCCTTGCAGCTAATCTCCACCATCCTCATCGTGGCGGCCAACCTGATCGTGGGGCAGCTCATCGAGCGCACCCGCTGCCTGGCAGGCAAGGCCCGCCCCTGGGTGCTGCTGTCCGCCCTGACGTTGTCAGTGGCCAGCCTCCTGATGTTCGTCGTCCCCTTCCAGAACGAGACGGCGAAGATGGTGTGGATCGCCATTGCCTACAACCTGTACTATGCCGTCGCGTATCCCATCTACAACACCGCCAACTCCACCCTGGTGCCTGTTTCCACCCGGAACAGCCAGCAGCGCGGCTCCCTGGCCTCCTTCACCAACATCGCCGGCCTGGGGGTCATGGGCGTAGGCTCCATGATTTTCCCCATCCTGGTGTCCAACGTCATGGGCAACAGCCAGCCGATGTGGTTCCTGGTGATGCTGGCCATCGCCATCTTCTCCGCCCTGACCATCTTCCTCCAGTACAAGTTCACCCGTGAGCGCGTCACCGAGGAGAGCATGACCTCCGGCAACGCGCAGGAGAACGCCGCGCCCCCTCTGGGCCAGCAGCTGAAGGCCGTGGCCAGCGAGAAGTGGTGGTGGATCACCATCCTGTTCTACATGGACTTCCAGTGGGCCGGAGCCATGAAGAACGGCTCCATGAGCTATTTCTGCCAGTGGGTCATTGACGCCACCCCTCTGGGCGGCGACTGGGGCGTTGCCCAGACCCTGCTCAGCGTCATGGGCGCTATCCCCATGGCGGTGGCGGCCCTGTTCGTGGTGCCGCTGGCCAACAAGTTCGGTAAGCGGAATCTCTGCTTCGCCGGTATGGTGCTGGGCGTCGTCGGCGGCATTATCGCCGGGATGGGCGGCAGCAACATCGTGCCCGTAGCCATCGGCGTGGCGCTGAAGTGCCTGGGCTCCTCCCCCGCCTGCTACCTGATCCTGGCCATGCTGGCCGACGTTATCGACCACATCGAGTTCAAGAGCGGCATCCGTACCGATGGCCTGACCATGAGTATTTACAGCTCCCTGATGGTGGCGTCCACCCCCATTATGAACGCCGTGTTCATGGCCATGCTTGGCTCCGGCTATGACGCCGCCGCCACGGCCCAGACCGCCGCTGTGCAGTCCACCATCTCCGTCAGCTACATCTGGGTGGAGACCATCGCCTTCGCCGTAGACGCCCTTCTGGTGCTCTTCTTCACCGTAGAGAAGAACCTGCCCGCAGAGCAGGCCGCCATCGCGGAGCGGAAGAAGCAGGAGTAAGCGTCCCTTTACCTGAGAACACAGATTTGCTTCCCATGCGCTTGTGCGCACTCCCCCGGCGTCGGTTTCCTCCGCGCCGGGGGAGCTTGTGCTTGATTCCTTTCATGAAAAAATGCAGAATAAGAGGTGTCGTTTGTGAATCAACTGTCAAAATGGCGCAGTGCGCCGCTCTGTGACCGCATCACAGCCCTGGCGCTGGCCGTCATCACGCTGACGGGGTGCGTCACCGTCGTGCGCCACGCCCTGCTGGGGAAGGCGCAGCCCCTGATCACCATGTGCATTGTAGAGGTGCTGCTGATTCTGCTGGCCTACATCGCCTGGAAAGGCCGCGCCCCCTGGCTGCTGCTGGGGGCAGGGGTAGGCTGCATCGTGCTCTTTTCCCTGACCAACTATCTGGAGACCACCCTGTTCAACTTCGGCTTTGCCATTCAGGCCGCCGCCGCCCTGCTGGGGGCCATTCTGGGGACGATATTCGCCATCCGGCAGCGGCTGGGGCTGCGGAAGGGAGTGCTTGTCCCCGCTGTGGCCTTCGCTGCCATCATCGTCGCGGTGCTGGCGTACTGGCTGGTGAACGTAGCCATTGCAAAGAGCGCCCAGGGGCCTGCGGAAAATGAACTGTGGGCGGTGCCCTCCGCCTATGACAGCGTGGACTGCGCTCAGCCCGGCACAGTGGAGCTGTTCACCTATCAGACGAAGGCCTACGCCACCGATGAGCGGGACGTGGAGAAAAGCGCCTACGTCTACCTGCCCTACGGCTATGACGAGAGCCAGCAGTACAACATCCTCTACCTGATGCACGGCACCGGGGACGATGAAGCCTATTGGCTGGTGACCCACGCCTACAACAAGACCATGATTGACAACCTCATCGCCAATGGCGACATCGAGCCCCTCATCATCGTTACCCCCACCTTCTATGTGGAGGACGACTGCGCCGACGGTCTGGACGCCCTGACCTACTCCTTCCGGGAGGAGCTGCGCAATGACCTGATGCCCGCCATCGAATCCACCTATTCCACCTACGCGGAAAGCTGCGACGAGGAGGGCTTCACCGCCAGCCGGGACCATCGGGCCTTCGCCGGGCTGTCCCGGGGGGCTGTGACCACCTATCACTCCGCCTTCTGCGGCAGCCTGGACTACTTCTCCTGGTTCGGCACCTTCAGCGGCAGCCGCACCACGGCGGAGTACTTCCAGGAGACGCTGCAATCGGAGGAGTTTGCCGACTACTCCATTCACTACCTCTACGTCACCAGCGGCAACTTTGACTTCGCCCTGCCTGGGCAAATCAGCGACTATGCTGACCTGCTGGCGGTGGAGCCGCGGCTGACAGAGGGGGAGAACACCAGCTTTGACATCCTCCCCATGCGGTACCACTCCATCGGCTCGTGGCACCTGGCGCTGTACAACTGCCTGCAAAAGCTGTTCGTCAGCTGACCGGCCCTGACCGCAGCATCCCTGAACACAACAAAAGAAGAGGCTGACCGTAATGGTCAGTCTCTTGTTTTGTTTCCGGTTGCAAATTCGGCTTATCGCCCCTCGGCTCAGGAGAGGAAGGAGAAGGGGTCGGAGACGGCCTCCTCCGGCAGCACGCCGGACACCCCGCCGGAGGTTTCGTCCTCCTGCTCCTCCTCCGCGTCCGTTTCCGTCTCCTCCTCCGGGGCAACGCAGGCGGGGTAGGACTGGGTATCCCAGCTGTAGCGCTGAGACAGGTCCTCGTCGTAGTGGCGGAAGGTTTCCTCATCCGCCCCCTCGGTGACGTCCACATAGCAGCTGCCGCTGTCCGTGGTGACGATGTTCCACCAGTGGGGCGTGTTGTCCCTGGTGCCGTACACCGTCTCGCAGGAGACGCCCGCCAGGTCGCACAGCACCTCAAAGGCCATGGCCAGGGCGTGACTGGAAACCGGATTTTCGTTCAGCGCGTCATACACGCTGTCGCTGCCCGCCTCGTCAAACTGGGCGATGGCCGTCAGCCGGGAGTACAGCAGCCACACGCCGGTCTCGTCCTGACTGATGGAGCCGCTGGTCATGGCGGCGGCGGTGGAGCGCACCTCCTCCGCCATGCGCTGCAAGTCCTCCTGGCTGTTGGCCCATTGGAAGGTGATCTCCACAATCCGCTTCGTGCCGGTGGAGTGGTACACCGTCACCAGCACGCCGGGGTATTCCACCGCGTAGGAGGGGTTCTGGTAGTAGGCCTCCTGCACCAGGGAGAGGATCTCATCCTGGTCGGCATAGTAGCTGCCCATCTCCAGCACCAGCTCCTCCTCCCAGCTTTGCAGGGCGCTGGCGATGGCGGCGCGGATCTCCGTGGTGCCGTTGACGGTGCGGATGGAGGCGATTTGGTCAAAGGTGCGGCGGTAGCTATAAGTCACGGTACACTCATAGTAGGTGACGATGTGCTGATAGGTATAGGTGATGCCGGACAGGGCATAGGTGCCCAGGGGGTCGTCCTGCACCACCTCCTGGCAGGCCTTCTCCAAATCCTCCCCCACGTCGCCGGTGTATTGGTAGAGCCGCACCGTTCCCTCCGTCTCCCCCATGGTGACGAAGTACTGGATGCAGTTCAGCAGCTCGGCGTAGGTGGTGGCCCGGAGGACGGAGACGTCCTCCGTGTCCGCCGTCTGCTCCACATAGGGCACCACGGAGGAGTAGCTCCGGGAGGCCACATAGCCGCAGGAGGTCAGGGGCAGCAGGCCGCAGAGAAGCAGCGCGGGAATCGCTTTCTTGTTCATGGAACCTCCTGTTCTATCCGTCAGCGCCCTGGTGAAAAGCGTCCCGACCCCCAAAGCGGGAGCCGGGACGCGGCTTTGCAAAGCGAACTTACAGCTCCTGAATGGCGGGGGCGTATGCCGCGTACTTGGCGACCTTGGCGTCGCACGCCTCCTTGGTATCGGCGTTGGCCAGGATGTACACCTTGATTTTCGGCTCGGTGCCGGAGGGACGGATGATGAAGGTGGTGCCGTCCTCCAGGTCATAGGCCACCACGTTGGCGCCGGACAGCTCCATCTGCTCCACCTTGCCGCAGGCCAGGCAGGTGGAGGTGCCGGACTGGTAGTCCTTTGCCACCAGCACCTTGGTGCCGGCCACCTCGGTCAGGGGCTGGGCGTGGAGCTTGGCCATGATTTCGGCCATCTTCGCCATGCCGTCCAGGCCGGGCATGACCAGGTTCAGGGTCTTTTCGCCGTAGAAGCCGTACTTGGCGTAGCAGTCCATCAGGGCGTCATACAGGGTCTTGCCCTGGGTGGCGTAGTAGGCGGCCATCTCCACCACAATGACGATGGCGGTGACGGCATCCTTATCCCGGACATAGTCGCCAAACATATAGCCGCAGGACTCCTCGAAGGAGAAGATGACCTGGCCTTCGCCGGACTGCTCCAGCTGATCCTTCTTCTCGCCCAGGAACTTGAAGCCGGTGAAGGTGCGGGCGCACTTCACGCCGTTGGCCTCGGCCACCTTGGTAGCCATGGCGGAGGAGACGATGGTGGTGTTGGCATAGGCGTTGGCGGGCAGGGTACCGGCGCGCTTCCGGGCCTGGATGGCGTAGTCCTCCAGGAGGATGCCGGTCTGGTTGCCGGTGAGGACGGTGTAATCGCCGGAGGAGGTCTTTACCATGACGCCCACGCGGTCGGCGTCCGGGTCGGAGCCGACAATCAGGTCGCAGCCATGCTCCTTGGCCAGGTCAACGGCCAGATAGAAGCCCTCCGGGTTCTCCGGGTTGGGAGAGACCACGGTGGGGAAGTTGCCGTCAATGACCATCTGCTCCGGCACGCAGTAGACCTTCTTCATGCCCAGCCGCTTCAGCGCCTCGGGAATCAGCTTGTGGCCGGTGCCGTGGAAGGGGGTGTAGACAACGCCGAAGTCGTCGGCCACCTTGGCCACGGACTCCCGATCAATGACCTGCTCCATGACGTTGGCCAGGAATTTCTCGTCGGTCTCCGGGCCGATGATGGTGACCAGGCCCTGGGCTTTGGCCTCGTCCAAATCCATGATCTTCACATCGTCAAAGACATCCAGCTCCTTCATCTTGGCGGCCACCACGTCGGCGGGGCCGGGAGGCAGCTGTGCGCCGTCGCTCCAATAGACCTTGTAGCCGTTGTACTTCTTGGGGTTGTGGGAGGCGGTGATGTTGATGCCCGCCTGGCAGCCGTATTCCCGCACGGCGAAGGACAGCTCCGGGGTGGGGCGCAGCTCGTCATACAGCTTGACCTTGATGCCGTTGGCGGCCAGCACGGCGGCGGCCTCCTCCGCGAACTCCTGAGAGTGGTTCCGGCTGTCGCAGGAGATGGCGACGCCCTTCTCGCAGGCTTCGGGGCCCTCCGCCTTCACCACCTCGGCAAAGGCCTGGGTGGCGTGACCCACCACATGGCGGTTCATCTGATGCAGGCCGACGCACATGGTCCCCCGCAGACCGGCTGTGCCGAACTCCAGCGGGCCAAAGAAGCGGGACTCGATTTCCTTCGGGTCATCCTTGATTGCCTCCAGCTCGGCCCGTTCCTCATCGGACAGGGCGGGGCTGTTCAGCCATTTTTCATAAGTCTCCATAAAAGACATAGGTAACACCTCCACAAAAATTGCGCCAAGAATCGAGCTTCCTGACTTTACCCCTCTATTATAAACGATAGGAGGGTGATTTGTCTAGCATATTATGAAAAATCATTGTAAAAATTGTACGGTAACTCCACAAAAAGTCCGCCCCGGAGGCGGGCGGAATGTGCAATTCAATGATGCAAGGGCAGATAACATCTGACTGTTCGGCAAAGTACGACCTCTCATCAAAAGGCGTAGTTTCCCACCGCTGCTTATTGAAATTCAATATGTTATCGAATCTCGATATATTATTTATGATATTCAGAACCTTTGTTGATTTGAAAGGCCCGATAAATCTGCTCCAGCAGCATCACCCTGGCCAGGTGATGGGGGATGGTCATGGGCGACATGGAGAGGCGCAGCGCCGCCTCCTGCTTCAGGGCCGGGTCCAGCCCATAGCTGCCCCCGATGAGAAACGTCAGGGAGGACTGGCCGGACACCGCCAGCGCCGACAGCTTCTCCGCCAGGGCCTCGCTGCTCATCTCCCTGCCCTCGATGCACAGGGCGATGAGCGTGGTGCGCTTGGGCAGCCTGGCCCGGATGGCCGCGCCCTCCTTCTGTAAGGCAGCGTCGATTTGCGCCTGCGCGGGGCGCTCCGGCAGGCGCACCTCCGGCAGCTCCACCAGCTCCAGCTTGCACAGGCCGGTGAGCCGCTTCCGATACTCCTCCACCGCGTCCCGGTAGAACCGCTCCTTCAGCTTGCCCACGCACAAAACCGTAATGTTCAGCATATGACACCTCCGGCCCTCACAGGTAATAGGGGCGGCTCAGTTCATCACAGGGGGCCACCTCCAGCGTCGGATGCACCCCGGACTGCTCCAGCACCTGAGACACCACCTGATAGGCGTGCTCCGGCGTGTTGTTCTCCCGGCTGAGGTGCCCCAGCACCAGAGTTTTCGCCCCGTGCTGGGCCAGATACGCACCAAATGCGCCCCCTGTCTCGTTGCACAGGTGGCCGTTATCCCCCAAAATGCGGTTTTGCAGCGGATAGGCATAGGGGCCGCTTTTCAGCCACTCCTCGTCGTGATTGGCCTCTATCACTGCCAGTTCCACCCCGGCGGACACGGTACGCACCTCGTCTGGTACCCAGCCCAGGTCTGTCACCACAGCCAGGCTGTGTCCCCCGCCGGTGCAGCGGTAGCCCACGCTGTCCGCCGCGTCGTGGGGAGTGGAGAAGGACTGCATCTCCAGCGCTCCCACCGTCACCGCCTCCCCGGCGGAAAAGGTATGTAACAGTTCGCCCACGATGGGGTACTTCTCCGCCGTCCGGTTCCCGGTGCCTTCTGTAGCGTACACCGGCGTGGGATAGCGCTTTAAAAAGACCCTGAGCCCGGCAATATGGTCGCTGTGCTCATGGGTCAGGAAGATGGCGTTCAGCGACTCTGGGGCCACTCCGGAGGCTTGCAGCCGGGTAGTGATTTTTTTGCAGGAGATGCCCGCGTCGATTAAGACCGTGGTATCGTCCTGCCGGACGAGGATGCAGTTCCCGCCGGAACCGCTGGCCAGCGTGCGAAGTAACAATGGTATCCCTCTTCCGTTCTGAATCTGTCTGCGCCGCTGTGGGCGGGTCGGGTACGCCTCTGAAAAGCGCAGATCGGAGCCGCTCCGACCTGCGCAGACAGAAACGCATATAATGTTTGTATCCTTATCTGTAGGCATTTGGGCATACTACGCCCGTTTGCATTCTAAATTTGTGAGCAAATGGGCATACTACGCCTGTCTTTGTACCTTTCCCCCAGGAAAGGCGCAGCATTAGCCCGCCTGATTGTCCCGCAGTCTGCTGGGCTCCTTGGTGTCCACCAACTCGATGTCCGCGCCGATGCCCTTCAGCTTGCCCACCAGGTTCTCATAGCCCCGCTCGATATAGTGGATGCACTCGATGGTGGTGGTGCCGTGAGCGGCGAGGCCGGCAATCACCATAGCCGCGCCGGCCCGCAGGTCGCAGGCCCGCAGCGGCGCGCCGGTGAGATAGGGTACCCCTTCGATTACTGCCAGCTTGCCGCTGACCTGAATCCTGGCCCCCATCCGCTTGAACTCATCCACATAGCGGAACCGGTTATCCCAGATACCCTCGTCGATGGTGCTGGTGCCCTCCGCGGTGCAGAGGACGGCGCTCATCTGCGCCTGCATATCAGTGGGGAAGCCGGGGTATGGCATGGTCTTGATATTGGTGCGGTGGAGCTTGCCGGTGCGCATGACCCGAACGCAGTCGCCCTCTTCCTCCACCTGAACGCCCATCTCCTTCAGCTTGGCGGTGATGCAGTCCAGATGCTTGGGGATGACGTTGCGAATCAGCACATTCCCCCCGGCGGAGGCCACAGCCGCCATATAGGTGCCCGCCTCGATTTGGTCAGGAATGATGGAATAGGTGCCGCCCCGCAGCTTCTCCACGCCGCGAATTTTGATGACATCTGTGCCTGCGCCCATAATGTCCGCGCCCATGGAGTTCAGGAAGTTGGCCAGGTCTACAACGTGAGGCTCCTTGGCGGCGTTCTCGATCGCCGTCAGGCCGTCCGCCAGTACGGCGGCCATCATTACGTTCATGGTGGCGCCTACGCTGACCTGATCCATATACACCGTAGCGCCGGTGAGCTTCCCCTCCGGGGCGTTGGCATAGACAAAGCCGCCCTGAACATTCACCTGCGCGCCCAACGCCCGGAAGCCCTTGATATGAAGGTCGATGGGGCGAACACCCAAATCGCATCCGCCTGGCATGGACACCTCCGCCTTACCGAATCGGCTCAACAGGGAGCCGATAAAGTAATAGGAGGCACGCATCCTGCGGGACAGGGAATCGGGTACGCGGAAATTATGAATGTGAGAGCAGCAAATCTCAACGGTATTGGAATTGATGGAGCGGACTTCTGCGCCCAACTCCTGCAAAATCTCCAAATCCAGCGTCACATCGCTGATTTGGGGGATATTTTCAATGCGGCAAACGCCGTTCACC
This sequence comes from Clostridiales bacterium, assembly GCA_021200895.1. GTDB lineage: Bacteria > Bacillota > Clostridia > Oscillospirales > Oscillospiraceae > Onthomonas. The sequence continues at coordinate 15,294 of JAJQFX010000108.1, forward strand.
AACAGCGCGGCAGGCAGAATTGCAACGGCAGCATTCTTCGCGCCGCTGATGACGACCTCACCAACCAGCGGCTTACCGCCGTGAATAACGTATTGATACAAGGTGACACCCTCTTTTTCCTATATAGCGTCGCAAGACGCACGAAAGCAGGAGAAACACACCATCCCAACGGAGACAATTCATCACACACGCACCATAAAAACCCTTGGGAAGAGATCCGTCACTGCTCATTAAAGTCAGCCACAGGCTTTAGACACTTATTAGTATAACACTATCCCATGAGAAAAGCAAAGCAAAAATGACATTTCTTCCGAATTTTTTTGGCGGGGAATTTTCTTCCAGTTTTTGCCATGAAATGGAGCGTGGCGCGCATAAACTGGGCCGTGAGAGGATGTGGCAGCTTGCAAATCGTTGCATTGGGAAATCTGGTGCTTGGCATCATGGCCACGGCGGAGGAACTGACAGAGCGGGGCGTCTGCCCGGAGGAGCCGGACGGGGACGCGCTGCTGCGGTTTGTGTGGGAGGTATGCAGACAGGAAGGGCTTCGCGCCTCCCGGGTGGACGAGGTGGAGGTCAGGGTGGGGCAGGCGCTGCTCACCATCTTCTGCTTCCTTCTGCCTCCGGAGCGGGAGTGCTTCCGGTTTGAGGGGCTGGGGGGAGGCGCTGGACGCCCTTTCCGCAGCGGGTTCCCCTAAGCGGTGTGCGCTGCTGCGCCATGAGCGGAGCTATGTGGCCGTCACCGCGTCGGCCGGATGCGGGGCGCTGCTCTCCGAATTTGGCCAGCCCCTGGACAGCCGCGCCGCCGCCCGGGCCTGCGCCCAGGGGGAGGTGCTGGCGGAGGGAAAGCAGCTGGCGCTGCTGCTGCGCCCCAGGAGGCGGTGAGGGCGGGGCGGCTGCACCGGCGGCAAGGTTAGTCTTACCCATCGTATCAATTTTATACGCGCCACCAAAATTTGCAAACACACAAAAAAAGCCCAGGAGGGCGCTGTGCGCCTCCTGGGCCAGTTTTATCAGTTGGGGTTTTGGGGGCTCGCTGTTGGATTTTGCCGTTTTTTGGGGGGGGGCAGAGCGCCAAACAGCCAAGGGCCGCCCCCACTGGGAGGGCGGCCCGGAACGGCGTCAGTCGTTCAGCCATTTGGTGTAGTCCACCTCCAGGAACTGGGCGCGCTGGAACTTATCCTTCAGATGGAAAGGCACGGTGCAGTCGAAGATGGTCTTGCAGCTAATGCCCACATCGGTGATGGAGGGGTCATAGGCCGGGCTGGAACTGGGGTCCAGGGGATGGCAGCGGACGCCGGGGATGGTGACGATGTCCCGGTCGCCCTGGAAGCGGGTGTTCATGGCCCAGAGAACGTCCCGGGTGTCGAAGATGTCCACATCCTCGTCCACCAGGATGACGTGCTTCAGCTCCGGGAAGGCGGAGAAGGCCAGCAGTGCGGCCTGGCGCTGCTTCCCCTCGTCGGTGTGGACGGTCTTGTGGCACTGGAGGATGGCCATATACTTGCCGCCGCCGGAGGGGTGGGCGTAGACGTTGGTGACCTTGCCGGGCAGGGCCTTTTCAATCATGTTGTAGATGCTGGCCTCGGTGGGGATGCCTGCCAGGTTGACGTGCTCCTCAGAGGGGCCAATGACCGTCTGCATGATGGGGTTCTTCCGGGTGGTGACCGCCTTCACCTTGATGAGCCAGCACTCATTGGAGGCGTGGCCGTTGTAGCCGGGGAACTCCGGCATGGCGAAGCCGGTGTGGGAGTTCTGGTCCTCCACCACCTTGACGCCGGGGACAATCTCGCCCTCGATGACGTATTCCGCGTTGGCGATGGCGTTCTCCTCAATGGAGACGCACTTATGCATCACAACGGGGGTCTGCCGGATGGCCCCGGCGATGGACAGCTCGTTATAGCCCAGGGGGGTCGTAGGCGGCTCGAAGCAGGAGCCGATTTCAATGGCGGGGTCCACGCCGATGGAGACGGAGATGGGCAGAGGCTGGTTCAGCTCGGTGGCCCGCTCCGCCATGGCGCCGATGTGGCGGCTGCCCGGCTGGAGGAAGATGGAGATTTCATCCTTGGCCTGGATGCACATCCGGTGGATGGTGACATCGGACAGGCCGGTGTCCGGATGGGTGGCGTAGCACATACCCATGGTGATATAGGGGCCTGCGTCCACCGGGGTGTTGGTGGGGGCGGGAATCAGCTTGAACAGGTCAAAGTCCGGGTCGGTGGCCAGGTGTACCACCTCCTGGCAGGGGGCCGGGTCCTCCGTGACCACGGGCTGGATGGGGTTCTTGGCGCACTCGCACAGCAGCTTGCCCAAATCCTCCTTTTTGCAGCCCAGCAGGTTGCCCACCCGTGCGCGGCTGGCCAGCAGGCCGATCACCACGCTGGCGTCCGGGTGCCCCTTCACGTTGTGGAAAATCATGGCCGGGCCGTCCACCTGGGTGGGGCGCATGACGGTGCCGCCAGCCCCCACATAGCGGTATACGCCGGACAGCTCCGCCTCCGGGTCGACCTCCACATTGGTTTCCACCAACTGGCCGGGCTGCTCCCGCAGGACGGCCAGAGCGGTGCGCAGATCCAGAATGTCAGTTCTGTTATTCATAGTCGATGCTTCCTCCTGTTTTTTATGATTTAGAATTCAAACACCCATGTTTTTTACAAGCGTTTTTCAGGCGTTTTCCTGCGGCGGCAGGTGAGGGCCTGCCCGTCAGCTATTATAGCAGGATTTTCCGGAAAAGTCCAGTCAAAGCTGAACGAGCGCAGGCAACTGCCGTTTCTATTTTCGATTATAGTTTATAAAAACTTGACAATCAATTCATTTTGGCAGACAATCTATGCCAGACCGGAATTGATTTGCCAGGCTTTCCCGGTGGGCAAGCTGAACGCAAAAAGCGCCAGCCGAGCCCCCTGTGGGTTCGGCTGGCGTTGGCTACGGTTCGTTGAAAAACTCAATAGATGGGCAGCGTCGGCTCGCCTTCCGGCACCTCCGGCCCGCGATTCTGCACCATGACGTTTTCCGGGTTGATTTTGCTCTTGCGCAGCATCATGTTGGGAATGCCGGAGCTGGCGCAGAGGTCTTTCACCTGCTTCTGGATATAGGGGAACATCTCGTCATAGCACTGGGCGTGGAGCTGCTTCTTCGCTGCCTCGTCCAGTTCGCCGGTCAGCTTGAAGGTGCCCCGCATTTCCACGGAGCAGAAGAGCTGCTCCCCGCCGTCGGTATCCTTCAGGCTCTGGTACAGGGACGCCACCGCGTGTTCCCCGTCCGGGGCGTAGTTCACGTTGAAGGAGAAGCTGGAGTTCAGCTTCAGCTGGGACGGGCTTTTGATTTTGTTGGAAAAATGAATTTCCACCACCTGGGTGCCAATCAAATCTGCTGTTGCCATTGCATATGCCTCCTAAAGCTATGGGAATCGGTTGGTTATAGTGTACCACAGTTTTCCGGAAAAGGGAAGTAAAATTCTGACGGAGGCACAGCTGCGCTCAGATTCCACGTTCCGCGCAAATCCTGCCACATTGCAGCCGTTGCGCAGCGGGGCGGGGGTGTGGTATAATGGCGATATATCAGCGGGAGAGGGCGGTTCCCGTTCTCCGGCATGGGGAACCGTTTGTTTCTTTATCACCCTTATCCAAAACACAAATAAACGAAAAAACGTGCGGCATACGCCGCCAGTGAAAGGAGAACACCACCCATGTATGATGTCACCGCAATCGGAGAACCGCTCATTGACTTTGCCTGCAAAAGCACCGACGAGGCAGGCTACCCCACTCTGGCAGCCAATCCGGGCGGGGCCCCCGGCAACCTGCTGGCCGCCCTGAACGCCTACGGCTGCAAGACCGCCTTCCTGGGCAAGGTGGGGGAGGACGCCTTCGGCAAGCTGCTGCTGGGTACCCTGGCCCGGGCCGGCATCGAGACGAAAGGCATCGTCTCCGACCCCAACTATTTCACCACTCTGGCCTTCGTCACCCTGGACGAGACCGGCAATCGCACCTTCAGCTTCGCCCGGAAGCCGGGGGCGGACACCCAGCTCTCCTTCGGGGAGGTGGACTTGAGCCTCATCGACGGCTGTCGGGATTTCCACTTCGGCACCCTGAGTCTGACGGACGAGCCTATGCGCTCCGCCACCCGGCAGGCGGTGGCCTACGCCCGCCAGCGGGGGAAGCTGATTTCCTTCGACCCCAACCTCCGTAAGCCCCTGTGGCGGGATTTGGAGGGGGCCAAACGCCAAATGCTGTGGGGGTTGGCCCAGGCGGACATCGTCAAGCTCAGCGACGAGGAGGTGGACTTCCTATGGGGCTGCTCCCCGGAGGAGGGGGCGGCCCGGCTCCATGAGGAGTACGGCGTAACGCTGGCCTTCGTGACCCTGGGGCCGGAGGGGTGCTATTATTCCGGCAACGGCGTTTCAGGCCGGGTGGCCACCCCTCAGGGGATTCAGGTGGTGGACACCACCGGCGCGGGGGACATCTTCGGCGGCAGCGTGCTCAGC
>JAJQFX010000002.1 GCA_021200895.1 Clostridiales bacterium
GGGGTTCTTTGGTACCCTTGACCAAAACCCGATTTCCATGTTTCCTCCGAAGTTTTACTTGCCAATCCTCCCTTCCTGCATTATAATAAAAGATTAGTGATACAGTTCATTTGATTCATACGATTCTCATAAAAAGCGCAGTCTTTCCTTGAGAATCGGCAGCAGGAGGGGTTATCATGACCATTGAAGAATTGAAGCCTTACCTCACCCCCGGACGCCGGATCCATTTGATTGGCGTGGGCGGCGTGTCCATGTTCCCTCTGGCCGAGGTGCTGCGGGGGCAGGGTGTGCTGATTACCGGCAGCGACGTGCGGGAGAGCGCCAACGTCCGCCATCTGGAGGAGGAGGGCGTCACCGTCTTTTTGGGTCACTTTCCGGAAAACGTGAACGGGGCGGACGCCGTCATCCGCACCGCCGCCGTCCATGACGACAACCCGGAAATCGCCTCCGCCCACGCCCAGGGCATCCCCGTCTTTGAGCGGGCCCAGGCCTGGGGGGCCATTATGATGGATTATAAGCACGCCCTGTGCATCTCCGGCACCCACGGCAAGACCACCGTCACCTCCATGGCTACCCACATCGCCATGGCCGCCAATATCGACCCCACCGTAATGATCGGCGGCAACCTGCCCCTGCTGGGCAAGGGCTACCGGGTGGGCCAGGGGGACACCATCATTCTGGAGAGCTGCGAATATTGCAACTCCTTCCTGTCCTTCCGTCCCACCATCGCCGTGATTCTGGACATCGAGGCCGACCACCTGGACTTCTTCAAGGATTTGGCGGACGTGGAGCATTCCTTCCAGATTTTCGCCAGCCTGGTGCCGGAGGACGGCGTGGTCATCGCCAACGCGGACGACCGGAACACCATGGACACCCTGGAGAACCTGGATAAGCCCATGATGACCTTCGGCTTGGGCTCCTATGCCGACGTGTACTGTGACAACCTGGTTTACAACCGGGGTGTGGGGGAGTTCGACCTGATGCAGGGCGGCAGCTTTGTGGTACACATCACCCTGTCCGTCCCCGGCCTCCACAATGTGAAGAACGCCCTGGCCGCCGCCGCTTCCGCCCTGGCTATGGGCATCACCCCCACCGCCATCGCCGCCGGACTGCGCTCCTTCCACGGGGCGGAGCGCCGGTTCGAGTACAAAGGGGAGTACCACGGGGCGAAGATTTATGACGATTACGCCCACCACCCCGGCGAGCTGCATATGCTGCTGGAGACTGCCAAGACCCTGGGCTATGACCGGGTGATTTGCGCCTTCCAGCCCCACACCTATAGCCGCACCAAGGCCCTGTTCCCGGAGTTCGTGGAGGAGCTGAGCAATGCGGACATCACCATCCTCACCGACATCTACGCCGCCCGGGAGGTGAACACCCTGGGGGTCAGCTCCAAAGACCTGGCCTCCGCCATCCCCAACGGGGAGTATTACCCCACCTTCGACGGGGTGGAGGCCCGCTTAAAGGAGCTGGCCCGGCCCGGCGACCTGATTCTGACGGTGGGAGCCGGCGAACTGTACCAGGTGGCGGAGCGGCTGGCCGCCGCAGGCAAGGCGGAGCAGGACGCGGCGGAAGCATAACACACAATACAACGCATAAAACGCCAATCAGCGGCAGAGCATGGCGCTCTGCCGCTGATTTTTTACGATAATGCAGGTTACGCCTGGTTCGTTGGCCTGAGCATGGGCAGGAAGTTGGCCGTGTCTCCGCAGAACATGGCACCCAGCCGGTTGGCGGCGGACTGCAAAAAGTCCAGCTGTCCGTCATCGCACACCGGCTCCACCGTCACCCAGTACAGGGTTTTGATTTGATGCTCCGCCAGGAAGGCGTTGCTGGCCTCGTCCTCCAGGTCGCAGGGCACCAGTTGGAAGTCCACAAAGGTCTTGTCCGGGAAGGACAGCTCCACAATGCCCAACTCCCGCCAGACCTCCACATCCGGCCCGCCGGGGACGGCGAAGGCCGCCTTCAAATCCTGCACCGTGCAGTCCCCCGCGCTCATCAGGTACCAGCTGGTGGGGTACTTGGAGGCTGGGGCCGCCTTGGGCGGGGCGGGCTTCCGGGTTCCGGTTCCTTTCTTTTTCTTCATACAAAAAACCTCCTGGTGTGCGATTTGGCGCTGGCAAGCACGGTTTCTTCTCTGGAGTGAGCGGCTACCCGCGGAGCGTCTCTATCATGCGGCATAGCACCGCGTTCAGCTGACCGGAGGCGAGCCTCCGCCGCAGCGCACCGTTGGAAAAGTGATCCTCCCGGAGCAGCATGGTCAGGAGGGCGGTGGCAAGGGCGTAATCCGCCTCCGGCAGGCGCTCCAGCTCCCGGTCACAGTTGATGGGCGCTGTCGTCATGTAATCCCCGTAATTATATTTGAGGTCGCCCAACTCCTCCAGCAGCCTGTCATACTGCGCCGCCCTGCCGGGATGGTCGATGGCAGATTGGATGCGCTGGATTTTCTCCTGGTTTGTCATAAGAGGGCCTCCCCTTCAAACGTCCGCCCACAGGATGAAATCCAGCTTTTTGGCGTCGGTAAAGCCTGTGTTGGGATACGCCTCGTCGAACAAGCGCAGCAGCGCCTGCCCCTCCCCCGAATCCAAATATTCGTAGAACCGGCTGCAATATTCGTGGTACAGCCGCACCAATTCCCGCTGCCGGGCCTCCGGGGCCGTCCCGTAGCCGGGGGTTTTCATGTGAAAGTGCTGCACAGCGACGTTGTTATCCCAGATAGGCCGCTTCGGGTGAATCACATGAATCAGCTTGCTGGAGAAGGACACCTCAAGCCGCCCCTCAGCCCCCTTTAAGTGCTCCAGCGTTTCCTCAAAGGAAGCACCCGTGTCCTTACGGGCCTCCAGGAAGATGCAGAACCGGTCATAATAGGCGGGCGACCGGGAGCGCATCACGAAGAAGTCATTGAACCGCCGCTGAAAGTCCCGGTCTGTGGAGACGTCGGTCTGGTGCAGCATATCCAGGATGCTGCGGTATTTTTTCATGCCGGTAAGCAGCTTGCCGTTCTCCGCCAGCAGCTGTTGGGCGTTCTGTATGGTTATCACGCTGGCTCAGGCTCCTTTCGTTGGTCTCTTGTCTGACCCGCCGCCCACGAGGGCGGCTCTTCTCACCGTTGAAGGCATCATACCACAGCTCCCGCGCCGCCGTCAAGGACGGCGGCGAACAGATTTTTCAAAAAAAGGAAAGAATTTTCCGTTTCCATCTTGCAATATGCCGGAAAAACCGGTACAATATCGTTTAGGAAAGCTGATTCTTTCAAGCTGATTATTCGATGGAGGTTATTCGTATGAAAGTGTTATATGCAGCAAGCGAGGCTACGCCCTTTGCCAAGTCCGGCGGCCTGGCCGATGTGGCCGGCGCCCTGCCCAAGGATTTGGTGCGGGACGGCGTGGACTGCCGGGTGGTCATCCCTCTGTACGGCAACGTGAAATTCCGGGACACCATGCAGTACGTCACCAACTTCACCGTGCCGGTGGGCTGGCGCAACCAGTACTGCGGCCTGTTCACGGCGGTGCGGGACGGCGTGACCTTCTACTTCCTGGATAATGAATACTACTTCAAGCGGGGCAGTCTGTACGGCTTCTTTGACGATGGCGAGCGCTTCGCCTTCTTCGCCCGTGCCGTGCTGGAGATGATGAAGTATGCCGACTTCTTCCCCGACATCCTCCACTGCAATGACTGGCAGACCGCCCTGTCCCCCCTCTATCTGAACCTGTACTACCGCTATGACGTCCGCTATGCACAGATGAAGACCATCTTCTCCATCCACAACATCGCCTATCAGGGCCAGTACGGCCTGGACATCTTAGGCAGCACCTGCGGCATTTACGGCAGCGACGCCAACCTGGCCGAGTACAACGGCGACGCCAACTTCATGAAGGCCGCCATCGTCTCCTGCGACCAGATCACCACCGTCAGCCCCACCTACGCCAAGGAGATTTTGGACCCCTGGTTCGGCAGCAACCTGGACGGCCTGCTGCGGGAGCATCAGTTCAAGCTGTCCGGCATCCTGAACGGCATTGACCAGGAGGTCAATGACCCCGCCACAGACCCGGCCCTTATCGAGAACTACGACGCCTCCACCGTGGGCGTGGGCAAGGCCGCCTGCAAGCAGGCGCTGCTGGCCCGGTTCGGCCTGGAGAACGACGGCAGCCCCGTCATGGGCATGGTCACCCGTCTGGCCGGTCACAAGGGTCTGGACATCGTCCGGGAAATCGGCGACGCCATCGTGGCCCAGGGCATCCAGCTGGTCATCCTGGGCACCGGCGAGGCCCAGTTCGAGGCGTACTTCTCCGACCTGGCCGCCCGCCATCCCGGCCGCGTAGGGGTGTTCATCGGCTTTGACACCACCCTGGCCCAGCAGATTTACGCCGGGTGCGACCTGTTCCTGATGCCCTCCAAGAGCGAGCCCTGCGGCCTGTCCCAGATGGTGTCCTGCCGCTACGGCACCCTGCCCATCATCCGGGAGACCGGCGGCCTGAAGGACTCCATCCAGAACGGCTACAACGGCTTCACCTTCTATGACTACTACGCCCCCGCCCTGCTGGACGCCTGCACCCGCGCCCAGGCCGCCTATGAGGACAAGGAGGAGTGGGACGCCCTGGTGCAGCGGGCCATGGCCTGTGACTTCAGCTGGAGCGCCTCCGCCAAGCAGTATGAGGCGCTGTATGACGAGGTCAGCCAGCGCTGGTAAGCTGCCGACACATCACTGACAGACAACCGCAAAGCGGCGCTGAATCCCGAAGGGTTCAGCGCCGTTTTTGTATCATTGGAACGCGAAAGTTATGGAGGTATCGTTATGAGTGTGCTATACACGGACCGGCTGACGCTCCGCCCGTTCCGGGAGACGGATGCCAGGGCCGTGTTTGAAAACTGGACGGCGGATGAGCGGGTCGCAAGATACTGCCGCTGGTATCCTCATCAGAGCTTACAGGAAACGGAGGCGTATTTGAGCCATTGCCTGACCGATGCGTTTTGCTGGGCAATCACGCTGAGCGGAACGGATGAGCCGATCGGTTGCGTCAGCGTGGTGGGCACTGACAGCGCCGGTGTGCCAGAGCTTGGCTATGTGCTGTCCTATCGCTGCTGGGGAAGGGGCATTATGACCGAAGCGGTTAGGGCGGTGATAGCGGAACTGTTCCGGTGCGGCTATGAGAAGCTCCGCGCCTTGCACAGCGTTGCAAACCCCGCCTCGGGGAAGGTCATGCAGAAATGCGGTATGCACTATGTGGGAACCGGCATGACGCAGAAAAAATTCGGCTCTGAGGAGCTGGAGCAGGTAAACTACTATGAAATTGCGCGATAACTGCCGTTTTATGAGCGTGAGCCGCCTTTGGGCGGAAGCGCGGCGCGGCAGAATGCGGAGGCTGTAAGGGGGCGCGTCCATGGAACCATATGATTGCCCGTCAAAACTGGAAGCGCGGTACAGAGGCTGGGACGAAAGCATGATTTGGTCTTACCTGCAAAGGGTGATGGGGAACGCCTATGTAGACCGGACGGACTGCCCCAGCGCGTCGATTATCTATGTGAACTGCTTCGGCTTCGCCGCGGGAACGCCCAATGCCCAACTGGTTCAGGACTGGTACCACCAGGCGGTAAAGGGGTTTGCAATTATCACCGCCCGCGAGGATGCGTGGCACGAAGCGTTTGAAGCCGTGGGAAAGGACAACTGTAGGCGCGTGGAGCGGTATGCGATAAAAAAGGAGCCAGACTGCTTCCAGGTGCATCAGCTGGCCGCGTTCGTGCGGCAGGCGGAGCGGGAGTATGAGATAACGCAAATCGACGAGGCGCTATACCATGAGTGTAAGCGGTATCGCTGGTCAGAGGACTTCGTCCAGGGGTACGAAACCTATGAGGAATTTCAGCGCAAGGGGCTGGGATTTGTGGCGTGCCGCCACGGAAGCCTGCTGTCAGGGGCATCCTCCTACTCCAGCTATCAGGGCGGCATAGAAATTGAAGTGGACACAAAGGAGGGCTATCGCAGGAAGGGCCTTGCGACGGCGTGCGCCGCAAAGCTGATTCTGGCGTGTCTGGACAGGGGCTTATATCCAAGCTGGGACGCGCAAAACAAAGCGTCGGTCGCACTGGCGGAAAAACTGGGGTATCATTTTAGCCATGCCTATACCGCCTATGAGGTTTGGAAGTGATTCATGCGGGGTTTCCCCGCTAAATAGTTAGTGCAGTTGACTTTTTATAGTTAATCTCTATCCATTAAACGCAGCCCGTCCGTACCGGCCTGAGCCGGTACGGACGGGGCGTTTCATTTGGCTTGTTGCGCTTGGGGAGGGGGTCAGGCGTCAGTCCTCCGCCTGCCACCGCCGACGAAGCAGCCACACCGCGCCGCCGCACAGGGCCAGCCCCGCCAGGGCATAGGGCCAGACGCCCACGCCGCCGGCAGAGGGAAGGTTGTAGGTTTGCGGTGTTGTGCCGGTTGACTGGTTAGTGATGGTGATGGTACCGGTCTCAATGCCGTCGTTGTTGGAGTAGGTCGTTGTCCAGCCGGACACGCTGACCTCCTTCACATAGTAGTAATAAGTGTTGCCGTCGGAATCGGTTACGGGCAGGCCGGTAATCGTCTTGCTCCAGCCATCCTCGGAGGTAACGTAGATAGTATCCCCGTACTGTTCGGCCCCAGCCGGGTCGCTGCTGGTCGTGCCGCCTGCCGTATAGGTATTTACGACTGCAACTGTTTCACCACTTGTCGTCATGCTCCCGACATAGGAACTGCCTTCGTTCCCGTTCCAGGTGGTGGTGCGGCCATAACCGTCTACATCTGCCCCCGACTCCGTGATGGTGTAGATTCCGGTGGGAATCGTTAAGGTGTAACTGCCACCGCTCGTCGTTATGTCGCTGTACTTGACTTCATACTCCTTACCGTCACTGTCAGTTACGGTGAAGGTGACGTTATCTTTAGCGAGGTCGCTCGGCGCATTCACAAATTCTTTGGTGAGGGTGAGGGTGCCGGTGGCGGTGGGAACACTAATCGAGTAACTGCTTGCCGGATAGACATAAATGTACAAATCGTCTGTTGCAACTACATCATAGGATACAGAAATTGCTTCGCTTGTCCAACTGCCGTACTGAGCAACTGTTGTGACATTGGTAGTGTCATAATAGTTATATCCTCCTAGGCAAATCCAATAGTACTTGTTAGCAGCCCCCGACGCAAAGTCCAAGGCGACAGTCACTGTTGTTCCGTATTCAACCTCATCATAATGTTCATAATTGCTTGCAGTCCATCCATCGCTGGTGGTATTCAGGTAAATATTCACTTTATTCCCGGAACTGCTGCCGCCGCTACTGGAAGTATCGGTATAACGCCACAGCTGAAATGCTACGGAGTCTGCGCCTGCGGTGGTTGCAGTGCCGTTTTCATCCACCCATTCCTTTTCCACTGTGATGGAGGTGGTCGGGGCGGTGCTGTTGGAGACCATAACGTACTGGCTGGCGTCGCTCAGATTGTAGGTGGTCAGGCTGCTCCAGTTGTCAGGATACGCCTCCTGGTAGGTGGTGGTGTCGCTGTTCTTCCAGTAGAAGTAATATATCTTGCTGGTGTCCACCGCATAGCCCGCCGGTGCAGACTTCTCCACCAGGCAGTAGGCGGTGTTGTAGGTGAAGTCATAGTTTCCGCTGGCGTTGTAAAGCGTGGTGCCGTCGCTGGTCATGTAAAAGTAGAACTGACCATCATCGTCCGTTGTCAAAGTGATTCCCGTGTCCACAAACGACCATGTACCCGTCCCGTCGTCATATTTACACGCACACAGGCTGAACACCGCACCGGACAGGACTTTGCTGTAATTCTCCGCATCCACCTTCGCCAGGACAAACCTGTTGCGGTAGGAGGCGCCGCCGCCAGAGGTTCCCTCACTATAGATGTCTTCGCCATTGTTGTCGACCGTGTCACCGCTGCTGCCCGTCAGCGTTGCCGTATTAGAGATATTCGCCAAGTTGGCCGTTTCAAAGTCACTGGCGGCAACGTAAGTAATCTGATAGGCATATTCCACCAGGTACGCGGTTTCGTCCTTCACTGTGGCAGTGATGATGTGGTCAACAGCCGTGCCGGAAGTCTGCTCGTCATAGGTCCAGGCGATGTCTACCGCAGTTTTCAGGTACACGGTAGCGGCAGCCACATCCGCGTCAGTCCAGCTATAGATACTCGCGTCCAGGGCGGTCACATAAATCTCGCTGGAACTGCCCGCCGTATAGTCCACCGACACTTCCGTGCCTTCATCATTGGTATAAGTGAAGGTGCCGGAGGCTATATAGATGCCGGAAGCAGCATTGTCCTCAACCTCGACCTTCGTCCAGGTACCATTCAGCTTTGTCAGGGTGTAGAACTTGACCGAACTATTGATCAGGTTTGCATGGATACCCCATCCCCCGTACACGCTGCTGTACAGCGTATCCCTAAACGTCAGTTCGTCGCCGTCCGCCAGCAAATCATCCTCACCGGGGTTCAGCAGGACATAATAGGTCAGGCGGTCGAGAGAGTTGCTCCAATAGTAGCCCTTGCTGACGGCATCCGACAGGTAGCTGACGGTTTGCGTCTGAGTGTTTGACGTGCTGGTCTTGCTGCCAATGGTGACGCTTGCCTGATTTGCGAAGGATACGCTCTTGGATGTGCCAGCCTTCAACGCGTCCCAAACGTCATCTGTAATCGTGCAGACGTACTTGACGTAGACATAGCCGCCGCTGGTTGTCAGGCTGCTGTAATAGTCATCATCAATCACAAGCTCGACCTTCTGGCCGTCGCTGGTATCTGTCACGGTGCCGCTGTTGATGTTGGTTCCGCTCACTGTGCTGCCGTCATAGGTCAGGGCAGTATAGTTGTAGCCATTATTGGTGCTGACGGAGATGCTGCTCAGCTTCACACCCTCCGGGAGTGTGTCGGTGACGGTGATAGAGTCGTAGTCTGAATCCGCCGGGATATACACTTTCACAATCCAGGTCAGTTCATTGTTGGAAGTGGAAATCGTTGTTTCGCCGGTTTTACCGTCGCCGTTGGTCTTGACCACGACGTAGTTCTCCGTGTAGGTGGCTGTAGCGGGCATCGTCAGGGTGACCTGGCCATCACTATAGATGGCCGCGACATTGTTCGTGTAGGTGTAAGAGGTGTTGTCACTGTCCACGACGGTAGTATCCGCTGTGGTGGCGTAGTTCAAGGTCAGGGTAGCCGTCTGTCCACCAAAGTCTACGGCTGAGTTAAATACGATTCTCCAGGCGGTGAAATTGGAACTGGAATAGTTTGCCAAGCCGTCATAGTTGATCCAATCGCTGCCTGGGCAATACACCTCTATGGCGTAACCAGAGTTGATTGTCTTTGTACTGCCATCCGCCAGCGTGAAGGTGATGCCTTTACTATAATAGTCGCCCAGCAGGGTGGTAATCTGGTCATAGGTATACCACTGATGGGTGGTGGAGGTGCCTGACATATAGTCCGAGGAACCGCTGCCCACATAGTCCATAATCGTCGTTCCGTTGGCGATGCCACCCGCTGGGATGGTGATGGTACTCGTCCAATTCAGCGTAGAAGTGCTGTCTCCGTTGTCAGCGGAGTCAGTGAAGGCCTTTGCCACGCTGCCGTTGTAAGCGTCAACCGTCGTTCCGACTTCCTGGGAACTGCCTTTGCCGTTGTCAATCTTCGCCGTGTTCGTAACATCGTCGTCGCCGGCCAGGGTCTGGCTGGAGGTCGTTGTGTAGGTAATTGTATAGGTGTTCGTGTTGTTGGTGTCATCCGAATCGTCATCGCTGGTTGTGCCATTGAAGGTGATACCGGTGACATTGCCGTTGCCATCTGTTGTGATGGTATAATCACTTTCGGCGGGGGAACTGCTGCTGGAGGTAATTGTGATGTCCCCAGCGGTCACAGAGGAGAGCATCGTGTCCGTCAGGGTATAGCCCGCAATGTCGCCACTGCTGCCGTTCACGGTGATAGTCCAGGTGATGGTGCTGCTCGAACTGACCTTGCCGGATTTGGACAGATACGAATCCATTATATATGTGGTACTATTGCTGACATCCGTCAGCTTATTCCCCGTGGTTGTGGTGTCGTCTATTGACACCGAAACGGTGTTAGCGGCGCTTGCGCTGATGTTTAAACTGCTTGAGGCTATGATAACAGTGTAAGTGATGACGTAATACTGCCCCTCGGCTAGCGCATTCAGCGTTAAATCCAGTTCCTTATCTGACGCATACTTGTAGTCCTGAATGGTTTGTGGATAGTCCGTGTCTGTAGTATCCTTGCTACCGTCTTCGTTATATTTGGTTATTTTGACCTCCATTGCCGTAGAGACTTCCAGCCAGATTGAACTGTTGGACAAGGAGATAACGTCGGCCAGGGTAATTGCCTGGCTGTCGGTGCCCTTGTCAGAAGAGACGGTAACGGTATAAGTGATGGTATTATCCTCGGCGTTATAGCCGGAGGATGTCTTCTCTACGGAGATGTCCGCCTTTGTGGATTCATTGTCCCCGGTTTTAGGCGTGTAAGTGTATTCCTCGCCGTCCACAGAGATGACGATTTTACCGCTGCCGTCATCCGCCTCCTTCCAGGAGTCGGAGTTTATTGTACCGTTGATATAAAAGTATACTGAATCGAAGTCGGAATCTTCGGTGATAACTTCATCGTTGAAATAAAACAGCACATAGTATTTCCCGCTGTCTTCATCATACTTGGCTTCATACCAATACGCTATATCGGTACTGTACGTTCCGTCGTCGTTTAGCACATAGGCAGGGGTTTTTCCCGTGGTCGTTTCAACGTATGAGTACATATCGAGCCAATAAATGTAGTTAAAGCCATATGTCCCAAACATAGCACTATAATTCTCGCTCGACATACCTTCGAGGCTGAGATTCAGCTGCGCCCCTACTGTGCCGTTTGAATAGGTCACGTCTGTGAACGAAATCTGATAATAATCCGAGTCCAACTTCTCAAAGCCCTCGTTGGTTGCCCCCAGCAGCGTGCTGCCGAGCATGGAAGTAACACTCACTTCGGCCTCGGCTGCGCTTTCGTCCGCTTCTTCCTCGGCCTCAGCTTCAACGGCGCTCTCCTCCGGCTCAACAGCGCTTTCCTCCGCTTCAACCGCGCTCTCCTCGGCTTCCTCCTCAGCTTCAACCTCGGAGGATTCTTCCGCCTCAACCTCGCTCTCGTCCTCGCTGGCAGCTTCGTCACTGCCGGGCAGGAGGCCATAGCCCACTACGGCGGCGCTGCCTGCGGCGTACTTCGTCTGACTGACGGCGTCCGCCGCGCCCTCTGCATAGTTGCCCTCGATGACGGTCAGAGCGCCGTCACCGGCTACTGCCGTGACGATGCCCACCCGGTCGATTTTGCCGTCCTCGTCCGCGTCAAAGAACACCAGGTCGCCGGGCTGCGGGGTCTCGTCCGCGCTGTCGTAGAGGCCCAGCCCCTGCAAGGTGACAGACCAGGCGTAAGCACCGGTGGCCTCCGGGAACTCCTCCGTGGAGATGCCCGCGTAGTACAGGCAGAAGGAGGCAAACATGGCATCCCAATCGCCGTACTTGTTCCCGGCCCAGGCCCCGTAACGGGTGTAGCCCCGGCGGGTGACGCCGTCCTCATCCAGGGTGAAGTTGGCGGTGCTCTCGGTATAGCCCAGCTGACTGGTGGCGATGGCCACCACATCGTCAGCCCACACACCGGTCAGTTCGGGGAGGGTGGCCTCCCAAACGTCGGCGGTCTCCACGTCGGCGGTCTCGTCCACCATGCAGTCGATGGTGTGGGTATGCTCCTCCTTGGTGCAGACCAGCTGCGTCTCGTAGCAGTCCTCGGTGTGGGTGTGGCCTTCGGATTCCTCCTGCTCACAGACCAAGACCTGCTCCGTCTCGTAGCATTCGTCGGTGTGGGTGTGACCCTCGATCTCCTCAAGGCCGCAAATCAGGTTGCCGTCCGCGTCATAGCACTCCTCGGTATGGGTGTGGCCCTCGGACTCCTCAAGGCCGCAGACCAGGGTCGTCACCGTCTCGTAGCAATCCTCCGTGTGGGTGTGGCCCTCGGATTCCTCCTGAGTGCAGACCAGCACCGCCTCGTAGCACTCGTCGGTGTGGGTGTGCTCCTCCATGCCGCAGTAGACCTCGTTGGTCAATGCCGCGCCGGTCAGGTGGAGCTGCCAGTACACGCCGGTACTCACCACCATCGCCAGCGCCAGCAACAGGCAGGTCAGGCGGCGGCGCACATGGCGCTCCTGTTTGAACTTTTCCAGATAAGTATTCACAAGATTCTGCATCGCTCTGCCTCCTGCGTCTCGTATAGTCTCCGTTTTGCCGCTAATCCACTTCCATGCACCGCACCGTCACGCGGGTCTGCCCGCCGATGGTGCAGGTGAACAGGGTCAGATCCCACTCGCTGGAGATCATGGCCTCTACGTCGGTGGGCTGGAGGATCAGCACCTCCCCCACCTCATAATGAAACACCGTTCCATTGACATCTGTAAAATAGACCGCGTCCCCGGCCTCCAGGTATTTCAGGTTGCCGAAGTGCCGGGTATAGTTGTGTCCGCAAATCACCAGGTCGCCCGTCCACGGGTCGCCGGTGTATCGCCCCGGGGCCACCCGCAGCCCCGCGTAGCTCCACTCCTCCAGGATGGGCAGTTCCAGCTCCAGGGAGGGGATGGTCAGGGTGCCGATGTACCACATCCCGTCGATTTCGACAGCCTCCAAGGTGGCGCTGTCCTCCGGCTGGTTGTAAATCGGAATGTCCACCGCCTGACGGTTCTCCTCGATTTGCGTCTCCAGTTCCTCTAAGACCTCCTGGGCGGCCTCGCCGGCCTGGTTATCCTCCCAGTTGTTGTAGAGGAGCAGGCCCATGGCGGAGGCGAGCAGCAGCGCCCCCAGCACCATGAGCAAAATTCCGCCTTTACGCCGCATCCTTCCGCTTATCCCGGTCAGACCGAATCAGCAGCCAGCCCGCGGCGAACAGCACCAGCCCGCCAGCCGCCAGCACGGGGATGGGCCAGGTGAGCTGCCCCGTCTGGGGGAGCTTGCTGCTGGTGGTCGTGGTTGTTGTGGCGGTGGTTGTTGTCGTCGTCGTGGTGGTCGTGGTAGTCTCCTCAGTAGGCGGGGTTTCCTCGGTGGGAGGGGTCTCCTCCTCGGTGGGCTGGGCGGCAACCGCCACCTTGGGGCTGGCGTTCACGTCCATGACCCACACGCCGTCCTCCAGGTAGGGCACCGTCACCACCACGGGGGAGATGGCGTAGAATCCGGTGGATTCCGTGGTCTGCACCAGGAGGTACAACCCCTGCTCCAGGTCGGAGAAGGTAACGATGCCGTCCTCACCGATGGCACCTTCGGTGCCGGTGATGCCGTTGGCCTCCACGTACTCCGCCAGGGAGGCCGCCAGGGTGCTGTCCTCCACGTCCAAAGTGAGGGTGCAGGCAGAGAAAGCCTCGGTATAGACGTACTCCGTCTCCTCCGTCACCGCCGCCACCTGGTACAGAGTCAGCGCTCCGTCGGAGACGGCGACGCCGTCCGCGTCGGCCAGGGTCAGGGTGATGGAACCCAACTCCGCGGCGGAGGCGGATACCTCCGCGCCCCAGGCCAGGCCCAGCGCCAGCAGCAGCGCCAGCGCGACATGGACTGATTTCAGAATGTTCTTCATAAACTCCGCCTCCTAGTTCTTTTTCCGGCGGGCGCTGATGAGCAGCCACGCCAACAATAGCAGCAGCATGGGCACGGCTACCGCCGTCGCCACGATGATGGTGTCGATTTGATAGGCCTCCGCCGTCACCCGGATGATGGCGGCTTCCGCGTTGGCTACCCGCACCCCACGCACCAGCAGCCGGTGGGTGTTGATGCCGTAGGGCGTGCAGGTCATCAGGGTACAGTAGTCCTTGCCGTCCTCGATGTAAAGGTTCTCGATTTCCGTGGGGAGGACGATGGTGATTTGGTCTACCTCGTAGGTCAGCACCTGGTCCAGCACGGTGATGGTGAAGGTGTCGCCCACCTCCAAGTCGTCCAGGTTGGTGAAGAGGAGGGAGCTGGGCAGGCCCCGGTGGGCGGAAATCACGCAATGGGTACCCTCTCCGCCTACGGGAAGGCTGGTGCCCTCCAGGTGGCCCGCCGCGATTTGCAGCACGCCTGCGTCTGTGCCGTGGTAAATGGGGAGCTGGACGTTGATTTTCTCAATGGTGACATAGCCCATGATGCCTTCGCCGGTGACATCCAGCAAATCCCAATAGTCCTCGTCCACCAACTCCGGGTCGGAGATGGTCTTGTCAGAGCCCTGTTCTTTCAGGGCCTCATTATAAGCTTCCGCCGCTTCAAAATAAGCGGAGTAGTCCGTTTCGGTCATGTCCGCCACAGCCGTGTCGTAGTCGGCCACGACGTGGGCCGCCACGTTCTGGTTCCACCAGTTGCTGACGGTGGGGTAAAGCAGGATGGCCAGGCCCACCAGAAAGACGGCGATAAGGATACCTGTCCACATACGGTCTCGCTTTTTGACCGCCGCCGAATCCTTCCCGGCGGCCGCCGGTTCCTTTTTGCGCTTCATGGCTTTGCTGTCTCTCCTGTGGGTGGGGCTGTTCCCTCTTCGCCGCCCGCCGGGAGGGCGGATGGTGAACAATGAACAGCCTTCGGGTTTCCGGTTCCCCCGCCCCGGCGGAGCCGGGGCGGGGGTCAGATTCGTTAAGTGCCAGGTGTGCAAGGGGCGGGCCAGCTTACTGGTCGTCCTTCATGCGCTTGCGGGTGATGAGCAGCACGACCGCGCCGACCACCAGCACGCCACCTACGACGTAGAAGATGGTGGTGCCGATGCCGCCGGTGGAGGGCATGGCGACGCCCTTGTTGTTCTTCACGGTAGCTTTGACAATGCCAGTCGACGTAGTGCCATTTGCGGCGGTACCACTGTCAACCGAGATGGTCAGGGTATTCAGCGTCACATCATCATTCGTGGGGGTGCCGCTGTCCGTCTTAGTATAGGTGGCTGCAATTACCAGCTTTGTGTCTGTCGTCAGCTTATTGTAACCGGAAGGGGCCTCTGTCTCGGTCAGATAGTAAGTACCCACATCCAGGCCAATGACCGTGAAGATACCGCTATCGTCAGAGGTCAGTTCAGTCCCACCATCCTTGGTGGCCGACCAGCCAGTGATTTTGTTGGTGGTAAGGTCAACAATGGCATAGTAGCCGTCACTTTCACGGTACAGCTTGAACTTTGCATCTTTCAGCGGAGTAGTTCCATCGGAGCCGTCCACCTTGGTCACGTCCAGCTCATAAGTCCAGGTGACAACCTTATCCTCAGGGGTGGTGCCAGTATCACCGGAGCCGCCGCTGTTGGGGTTGTTAGAGTACTCCAGATAGACTTCGTTGGGGTTGCCAGCGCCGCCGATAACGGCGTCAGAGTTCAAATCAGCTTCAAAAGTAACCACGATTAGGGAACTGCTGCTCGTGGAAATGGTGCTGCCATCTGAATCCGCCGTCAGTGTCTTGGTGTCAGTAAGCGTAACAGAGAAGCTGTGTCCACCGTCCGATTCTGTGGTCAAACTGCTAACGGTGTAATCGCTGGCGCTCACCAAGGTGCCATTCGTAAGTACCTGGTCATAGCCATAGTTGCCGTTAGTGAACACATACACCTTCACGCTGCCAGTATCATAAGTCAGCCCCTTGGACAGCGTATCGTGGAAAATCAGCTTATAGGTGCTATAGTCGTCATAAGTGCTGGGCAGGGTGGCGGTTAGGTAGTAGGTGATGGTGTCGCCGATGTTGGCGTCCACATCCGACAAATCCTTATCAATGCTGGGAACGCTGGACTTGGGACTCTCGGATGCCCCATTTGCAGTCGTCTGAGCCAGGATATAACGGGTATAAACGCCTTCAGAGCCAGCAGAGGTGGGAACGGAGGTGTTCTTCACCAGATAGTAGCCAGCGGCCAGGTCGGAGATGGTGTAGGTACCCTTGAAAACAGGGTCACTACCGGTAGTATCATAATCGCCGGTAGAAGTTCCAGCAGCAGTGCCGGTGATGTAATCGGCAATCACATCAGCGAAGTCCTGCAAAACGGCATTATCATTACTGTAAGTCGCCAGGACAACGGCCACATCAGAAGCGGAGGTCAGCGCGTTTCCATTCGTGTCCGTGAAGGGATAATTACCATTGTCATCTTTGATGGCCGCCAGTGCGGTGTAAATGCTCACAGCGGTTCCGTTCACATCAATGCTGGTAGTGATGTTGTCAGTACTCCACTCGATGTTGCTGAGGACGCCAGAACTGCTGTCATAGTCACCGGAGAAAATCTGATAGGCAGCATAGGTATAACCTTCGGTGCTATTGTTGACGGTAATGGTGTAAGTATCAGCCGCAAACGCGGTGACGGTCAGGCCGAAGCACATGACCAGCGCCAGCATAACGCTGGCAAGTTTCTTCAGTTTACTCATGTTGGAATCTCCTTTGTAATTTTTTGTATGGGCAGGGCATCTATACAAAACGCAAGCTGCGGTTTCTGGCAGCATCGCCCTTGTATACAGTTGACTGTGCGCTTTTACGCACACAGGGATTGTGTGCAGAGGCCAGGATGACCCTGACATCTGCATTTGAACCGGGGCTTTGCCCGATTCCGCGAAAGGTCATGTTCCTACTTGCATACTCCTCGTCATTGAATCAGGGAAATCTGATTCAGCGGCCAGACCCGAAGGATCACCCTTCCTACGATTTGATCTGCCTCAATGTAGCCGATGGCGCTGCTCCGAGAATCAATCGAGGTAGCCCGGTTGTCTCCCATCACAAAGTAGCGTCCCTCCGGGACTTGAACCGGGTAGTCCAAATCGCTCTCGCCTAAGGATTTCTCTGTTACATATGGCTCATCCAAAAGCGCATCATTGACATAGACATTACCGTCTTCATCAATATCCACAATGTCACCCGGCCCGGCAACGACCCGTTTTAAGAGCAGCTTGTTCTGGTAGTAGAATCCAACCAGGTCGCCGGTTTCTAAGTGGTTGGATTTCACCAGCACAATAATATCTTCGTCCGACAGGGTCGGCTCCATGCTGCTGCCGGACACCTGAAGCACCGGCAAAAACATGGTTGCCGTAAGGACGGCCACCGCCGCCACCACAATTAACGCATAGATAGTAGTACGCAACGTCTGCCGGTATCTTTTTGATATTGCAGTCGTTCCCGTTCGGCGGCTACTTCCTCCTCGGAGGGGACAAACGCCATTTCAGGGATGTCTTGCTTCATTAATAATTCCTTCCTGTTTTTCTGATTTATCCGACAGAGGGGGATTTATTTTCCTGAGAGGGAAGATATTCCCGGTAGTACCAGCTGATAAAATCATCATGCATTTCCTCCGCTGCGGTGCGGACGCGGATGGCCTCGTCTTTTTCTTTATAAAGACCCAGATGATAGCGTTTCTTCTGGAAGGTGATGTAAGCCGCCCATTTCTGCTCCCTTGTGATAAAGCAGACGCCGGTTTTGCCGCTGATATTGTCGGAGCGGAGCCTCGTTTGGCTGGTTTCCAGGCGAACAATGGAAGTGTCGTCTACCAGCTTCAGGCTTTCCAGGCAGCGCTCCTTTTGCAGGCAGCCGCAGCTCTGTGACTCGCCGTTTTTTAGTTCCGTTTGCCCGACAATGCCTTCCTTTCCACAGGAACACCGGCACCTCCAATAGTTTTTTGTGCCGACCAACCCCCGATCCCTGGCTGTTCCGGCGTATTCCATCACGGTCCAACGCCCAAAGGTTTTTCCCACATAGTCCTTCAGCGGCGGGTGAGACAGGCAGCCGCAGGAGCGCACCTTGCCCCGCGTCAATCGTCTGGAGGATACGTCACATTCGCTGCCGCAGTCACATCTGCAATGCCAGACCACGCTGCCCTGGTCTGCTCTCTTTTCTGTAGGGCATAACACGGTCAGCTTTCCGAACTGTTGGCCGGTCAGGTCGGTTGCGCCATGTACAACGTGGGTAGTGCAGCCGCAGTCGCAGTGTTTTCCGTTCTTCAAGTCTCTCGTGCTGACGTCAATCTGATTCCCGCAATCGCAGCGGCAATGCCAAACGACATAACCGCCTTTCCGTTGACCGGTATCTGCTTCTACCGTCAGCATTCCAAATTTTCGGCCAGGTGTTATCCTATCTATTGTTCCCGTCTGCGACACAGTTTCACCCCGCTTTTAACTCTATGAGTCAGCTTTTTGTTGACGAGGCGGACGGGCTGGAGTGCTATCTTTGAGCCTTTCATAATATAGGAGGGAATCGCAGGGGATTTTATGTATGTTTAGAATATGAACCGCAGCAAAATCACGTTTGACTTACTTCCCTGATTATTTTCTCTTGAAGTGCCTGACATACGGCCTCTGCCTATCGAATCCGTTCTGCCGCCTCAGCGATGGAACCGACGTTTTCAATGAGAATCGTTTTATCCTCCAGTTGTCGGCATAGTTCTTCGTTTTGCATACGAAGTGATTCCTCGTTACTAAAAACACGAGGGATTTTTCTTTGTGTTTGTAACCTGGCCTATCATTTCTTTTTTTAGCGTCTATCGCATACATGAAACTTTCGCGTTTGCGTGGTATTATATATATGCAGAGACCACCTGCTGACGAAGGAATGCTTTGCCCTCGCAAGCGTCATATGTAACCAAGCAATCTTTTAGTTATCCACTAAGAGAGTAGTTTCGATGAAAACAGAGGAGCCTATGGCCTGGGTGTTGAGTCACCAATGTCACAGGGCTTATTTTTTGACGAGCTCCCTTCTTTTCCTTGATGCCTGTTTCGTTACAGATTGTATATCCATTGCATGTATAAAAAGTGAATCAGGCAAGGATGTCAGCAAAGCCTCATCGTGTGCGCCATAAAATGACCACCGACAAATAAAAATGCCCCGGCAGGCCGCCACAATTTCTGTGGCGGCCTGCCGGGTTCCAATTACCTGTTCGGGTTATGCTGTTGTTCTTGTTGCCCGCGCTGTTTCTGCCCCATCCCCAAAATCGCCTCGACAGTTTTCCGAGCGGTGAGACAATCCTGCATCTGCTGCCTGGCTGCCCGGTACTCCGCATAGGCCGCTTTCTTGCCGCTTGGCGCCTGGGCAGTTGTCTGATGAATGTCAAGTGATGAATCCAAATTTGGACAAAAGGCAAGCCTGACGCAAGGCAACCCTGAACGGGCTATCTTGCGCCAGACTTACATGATGCAATCTATGTACGGCCTGAAACGGTAAAATTTCATTACCTTATAAAGCATTCCGAAAAAGGTCAAACAACCTCTGCCCCGCCTTTTCTGTTCGCTCTGCTCACAGGGCCGCAAAATCCAAAAACAAAAAGTGCGTATCCGCCTCATTGTCGATATACTCGTTGCCGTGGTTTGTGCCGGTATAGACCAGCTGCCCCGCTTTATAGGCGCAGAGCGTGGTGAAGGGTGCAGGCGTCCAACGGTGTCGGCCCAGCGGGGTGGTAGCGAACAGCGCCCCGTTGGGCAGTTGGGCCACATAGAGAGAGTTCGCGTAGTTGGTGTGGACGTACAAAAGTTCGCCATCGTACAGCAGGAAATTCATCTTGTTTCCGGGGG
>JAJQFX010000243.1 GCA_021200895.1 Clostridiales bacterium
CCTTCATGCGCTTGCGGGTGATGAGCAGCACGACCGCGCCGACCACCAGCACGCCGCCCACGACGTAGAAGATGGTGGTGCCGATGCCGCCGGTGGAGGGCAGCGAGCCAGCCTTAGAGTTCGCAACGGTAGTGCTGACAGTGCCATTGCTCGTGTCACTAGAACCAGGAGTGCTATCCGCTGTGATGGTCAGGCCGGTCAGAGTGATATAATCATCCGTGGCGGTGCCGCTGTCTGTTCTAGAATAGGTGGCTTTAATCTCCAACTCAATATCGTTCGCAAGGGTCCTGTAGCCAGAGGGCGGTGTTACCTCTCTCAGGTAGCAGGTACCCACATCCAGACCAATAACAGAGAAGAGACCGTCTGCGTCAGAGGTCAACGTGGTACCACCAGTCTCGGTAGTCGTCCAGTTGGAAACCTTACCGTTCGTCAAAACGACATACTCTTCCTCGTTGTTGCTGTTCAGGCGATACAGAATGAACGCTGCATCTTCCAGCCCCGCGTTTGTGGAACTGTCCACCTTGGTCACGTTCAGCGTATAAGTCCAAGTGACAACCTTATCCTCAGGGGTGGTGCCGGTATTGTTGTTGCCGGTACCGCTGTCGTTGGGGTTGTTGGAGTACTCCAGATAGACCTCGTTGGGGTTGCCAGCGCCGCCGATAACGGCGTCAGAGTTCAGCTGGGCGGTGAAGGTGACAACGATGAGGGATTTGCTGCTTGTACCAATGGTATTTCCGTTGGTATCTTTCAGCGTTTTCGTGTCATCAAGCGTCACGGTGATGGTGGTGCCGTTAGTCGAATCATAGTCGGACGCCTCAAACTTGTAACTGGTGCTGGCTACCTGGGTGCCGTTTGAAAGATTCTGTTTATAATCATAGTCGCCGTCAGGGAACACATACACTTTTACAGTGTTAGCATAGGTCAGGCCCTTGGACAGCGTATCGTGGAACACCAGCTTGTAGGTTTCATAATCAGCGTACTTGCTGGGCAGGGTGGCAGTGAGGTAATAGGTGATGGTGTCACCGATGTTGGCGTCCACGTCCGACAAATCCTTATCAATGGTGGGGACAGCGGATTTGCTTGCCGATTGAGTACCCTTAGTTTCATCGCACACCGTAGTCAGGATATAACGGGTGTAAGCGCCGTTGTCACCACCAGCATAGCCGGTGCTGGGAAGGCCGGTGGTTTTCACCAGATAGTAGCCAACGTCCAGGCCGGAGATTACATAATTATAGTTGCTGTCAACGAGAGTTCCGCTATCGGACGTAGTGCCGCTGCCAGTGATGTACTTGCTGACCACTGCGGCAAACTTCTGAACCACCTCATCGTCATTGTCGTAGCCCTCCAGAACCATGGCGGTTTCGATAGGGACAGTCCCTTGACCATTCTCTATATTAGCGAAGGGATAAGTGCTGTTGTCAACTGTGATAGCCTCCAGCTCGGCATACATCGCCGCCAATTCGGCTGCATTCGTAGTGATGTCATCGCCCCAGGCATTGGCCACAAAACTGCTACCGTCGCTTTGGCCATCTTTAAAAATCTGATACGCAGTGTAAGTATAGCCGCTGTCCGGATTGGTAACAGTGATACTGTAAGTATCATCCGCAAACGCGGTAACGGTCAGGCCGAAGCACATGACCAGTGCCAGCAGGACGCTGGCGAGTTGTTTCAATTTACGCATTTTTAAAGTGTCACTCCTTTGATTTTTTGTTTCCTTTTTCTTCGGGTTGCTTGCCACCTTGGGTTTGCTTTGAAACGGTTTCTTCCTGTGTCCTCCTTTCTCCGTTGCAAAGAGTTTATACAAATCGCAGGCCCCGTTTTTCGGCGGCAAGCCCGCTCTTGTATACATAATAATAAATGGTGCGCCGGGCTGTGTCACTGAATGATGCCAATGCGGTTCAGCGGCAGCACCCGGAGGATGACCTTGCCCACGATTTGCTCCGTCTCGATGCAGCCGATGGCGCTGTTGCGGGAGTCGATGGAAGTCAGGCGGTTGTCCCCCATAACAAAGTATCTATCCTCAGGCACTTGATACGGATATTTTCGGTCGCTGTCCCCCAGCGCTTTTTCCGTCACATAAGGCTCGTCCAGCAGTTCCCCGTTGACGGAGACGTTGCCTTCATCGTCAATATCAATGATGTCCCCCGGCCCGCCAATGACCCGCTTTAAGAGCAGCTTGTTCTGATAGTAAAAGCCCACCAGGTCGCCGGTTTCAAAGTCGTCGGTCTTGACCAGGAGGATAATGTCGCCATCCTCCAGGGTCGGCTCCATGCTGGAGCCGGACACCTGTAACACCGGCAGGAACAGCGTCGCCAGCAGCACCGCCGCCGCCGCCACCACCACCAGGGCGTAAACAGTGGTGCGCAGGGTCTGCCGATAGCGCTTCTGATATTGCAGCCGCTCCCGCTCGGCGGCCACCGCTTCCTCCGTCGGAACGGAAACAGCCTCCGGTATGTGCCGCTCTGTCTGCGTCTTTTTCGCTCTATTCATTCACGTTTTTTCCTCCAGAGACGGGAGATACTCCTGATAATACCAGTCGAGGAAGGCCCCGTGCATTTCCTCCGCTACGGTGCGGACGCGGATGGCCTCGTCTTTGTCCTTATAAAGGCCCAGGTGATAACGCTTCTTCTGGAAGGTGATGTAAGCCGCCCATTTTTGCTCCCTTGTGATAAAGCAAACGCCGGTTTTGCCGCTGACATTGTCGGAGCGCATTTTATCCCGCCCCGTTTCCAGGCGGACGACGGACGTTCCCTCCACCAGCTTCAACCCTTCCCGGGCCCGTTCCCTTCGGAGGCAGCCGCAGCTCCGGGAGTCGCCGTTCTGCAATTCGCTCTGGCCGACAAGCCCTTCCTTCCCGCAATCGCAGCGGCACTTCCAGTAATTTTCGCTCTTCGCGGGATTTCTGTCCCGGCCCGTCCCGGCATACGCGACCACTGTCCAGCGCCCGAAGCGCTTCCCGATGTACGCCTTCAGGGGCGGACTGGAGAGGCACCCGCAGGAGCGAACCCTCCCCCGCACCAGCCGCCGGGCGGATACGTCACATTCATTGCCGCAGTCACATCTGCAACGCCAGACCACGCTGCCCTGGTCTGCTCGCTTTTCTGTAGGGTATAACACGGTCAGCTTCCCAAACTGCTGGCCGGTCAGGTCGTTCGCGCCGCGTCCGACGTGGGTAGTGCAGCCGCAGTCACGGGATTTTCCGTTCTTCAGGTCTTTCGTGCTGGCGTCGATTTGATTCCCGCAATCGCAGCGGCAATGCCAAACGACATAGCCGCTTTTCCGCAGGCCGGTGTCCGCCTCCACAGTCAGCTTTCCAAACCGACTTCCGGGGCGTATCCTGCTTTTTTCTGTTTCTGACATTCTTGCTTACCTATTTTGCCTTGTTTGGAGGGGCATAACACCTTAGAATGGTCTTTAAGTATTCTCCTATAAGAATCTGATGTGAGAGGTGAAACCAATCAGACCCCAATATAAGAATCTTTTCATTATATGTATTTTACTCTTTTCGGCCCTCGATGTCAATCGGCATTTTTACATTTTTTACAAATATTAAACAGAAATTTAAAAGAGGTAACAACACTCCGCCAGGGAAAGCAAAAGGCAAATGGTCAAAATCGTGGTCGCACCGTCTGACCACCTATTAAGTTAAGAAAGCGAGGCCGAAACAATGGGCAGACGAGGGGAAAACATCCGGAGGAGAAAAGATGGCCGTTGGGAAGCGCGTGTGGTTCAGGGACGCCCTATTTGTGGAAAAAGCAACTACAAATATTTTTACGGCAAATCCTATCAGGAGGTAAAGCAAAAGAAAAAGGCATTCCTGACAGAGCGCCCGCCAAAGCCGCCAAAAACGACTCTTCCGCCAAAGGCTGCGGGCAGCGAAGGGGCGCTGCTGTTTCGAGAGATTGCGGCCAACTGGCTGGCCTCTAAGAAATCAGTGGTCAAAGAATCCACGTTTGCCTGTTACAGCATTATGGTGGAAAAGCATCTTCTCCCTGCGTTGGGTGAGCTGCCTGCCGGTGAAATCACCACCGACCGGTTGACCTCGTTCCTGGGTGAAAAAAGGTCAACGGGCGGCTGCGCAGGGCGGGCATTTCTGACCACACCTTCCACGCCCTTCGCCACACCTTCGCTACACGGTGCGTGGAAAACGGCGTAGACATCAAATCTCTCAGTGAAATCATGGGCCACTCTGATGTAAAAATCACGATGCAGCGCTATGTCCACCCTTCCATGGACGCGAAGAAAAACGAGGTCAATAAGCTGCCATGCTTTCACGCCAGTGGTCAGATCAGTGGTCAGGCAAAGAAGAAAACTGCCTGATAATTCAACGTTTTTGCGTTTTCTCTCGCTTAGGAGAATACTTAAAGTATAAACAAGCACAAAGCGAAGCCGCCTGTGGGCAGCCATGACCTTTGTCAGAACCCGGAGGCTTTCTGTGCGCGGCACTCTCTGTCAGTTTGCTTATGCTAATATTTCCCCACACCGTAGCAAGCCCAGGCGCTTTCCAACGAAATCCCAATTTCCTCTCAGAGGTTCCTTAAAAGTGTTCAAATGAAAAACCGGCACGGAGGTCACAAGCCTGTGACCCCGTGCCGGTTTCTGTTCCCTACCCAGGAAGAGCGCCCTTCCAGACCAATGTCATTTTCTTTACACAGATTTTACAGAACTTTACCTGAATTTAACGCAGCGCTGGTCGCAAACTTTACATACGGACGGTACAATATATCTGTAAACAAAAAATCTGTAAAAAAGCATCGAAGAAAAGGCGGATGGATGCGCGATGAGTATTTTTAACGTATTTTCCCTGTTAGGCGGCCTGGCCATGTTCCTGTTCGGCATGGACATCATGGGCAAGGCCCTGGAGAAGCAGGCGGGCAGCCAGCTGCAAAGCATTTTGCGGCGCATGACGGATAACCCGGTGAAGGGGCTGGTGCTGGGCCTGGTGGTGACGGCGGTGATTCAGTCCTCCTCCGCCACCACGGTGATGGTGGTAGGCTTCGTCAACAGCGGCATCATGGAGCTGAGCCAGGCCGTCGGCGTCATTATGGGGGCCAACGTGGGTACCACAGTGACCTCCTGGATTCTGTCCCTGGCCGACATTCAGGGGGACAGCTTCCTGATGCAGCTGATGAAGCCTGCCAACTTCTCCCCCATTCTGGCCTTTATTGGCATTGTGCTGTATATGACAGGCTCCGAGAAAAAGCGGAACATCGGCGTGATTTTGCTGGGCTTCGCCATCCTGATGACGGGGATGTCCACCATGTCCAGCGCGGTGGAGCCCCTGGGTGAAGTGGAAGCCTTCACCAACCTGTTCGTCATGTTCCAGAACCCGGCGCTGGGTATGCTGGTGGGCGCGGGGCTCACCGCCGTGATTCAGTCCTCCTCCGCCAGTGTGGGCATTTTGCAGGCCCTCTCCACCACCGGGGCTGTGACCTACGGCAGCGCTATCCCCATCATCATGGGCCAGAACATCGGCACCACCGTCACCGCCATGATTTCCAGCGTGGGGGCCAACAAGAATGCCCGCCGGGCGGCGCTGGTGCATCTGTACTTCAACGTCATCGGCTCGGTGGGCTTCCTGATTATCTTCTACGCCCTGAACGCCATTTTCCACTTCTCCTTCATTGACAGCGGCATCGACAAGGCGGGCATCGCCCTGGTGCATACGGTGTTCAACGTGACGGCGACGGTATGTATGCTGCCCTTCACCAAGGGGCTGGAGAAGCTGGCCTACCTGACGGTGCCGGAGGACGAGGAGAAGGACGAGTTCCAGCTGCTGGATGAGCGGTTCCTGAACACCCCGGCCCTGGCCCTGGAGCGGGGTCAGACCCTGGCCAAGGACATGGCGGAGCTGGCCCGGCAGGGTTTCCTGCAATCCCTGTCCCTGGTGGAGCGCTGGGACGAGGAGCTTGCCGCCTCCGTCAGCGAGAAGGAGGCTTCCATCGACCTGTATGAAGACAAAATCGGCACCTATCTGGTGAAGCTGTCCAGCCGCAGCATGAACGTGGAGGACAGCCACACGGTCAGCTTCCTGTTCCACGCCATCAGCGACTGGGAGCGCATCGGCGACTACGCCGTGAACATCAAGCTGGCAGCCGCCGCCCTGCGGAAAAGCGAGCTGACCTTCTCCCCGGAGGCGCAGGAGGAGCTGCGGGTGCTGGAGAACGCGGTGCAGGAGGTACTGGACCGCACCATCGCCGCCTTTGCGGAGACGGACTACAAGAAGGCCAAGGAGATTCCGCTGCTGAACCTGGTGGTGAACGACATCGTGAAGGAGTGCAAGGAGCATCATGTGGCGCGGCTCCAGGCAGGCGCCTGCTCTGTTCAGGCGGGTATCCGACTGGGCGACCTGCTGACGGACTTGCAGCGGGTCTCCGGCCACTGCGCCAACATCGCCATCGACATGATAGAGGTGCAGCAGGATTCCTTCCAGCGCCACGCCTACCGGGAGGAGGCCCGCGCCAGGGAGAACTTCATGGATAGGTATAACCAATATCGGGAGCAGTTCGGCTTGACGGGGGACGATTGATTTTATAAAATGAGGGCAGTAAGTTATTGGCTAGTGATTAGTGACTAGCAGCCACTACCCACCAAAGGAGCATCTATATGATAGCCATAGTAGAAGACGACGAGAGCATCGCCGCATTAGAGCAATACGCCCTGCGCTCCAACGGCCTGGAGGCAGCCATCTACCACGATGGGGCGGCCTTCTTCCGGGGGCTGGAAACAGCCCTGCCGGAGTTGGTGATACTGGACGTAATGCTGCCCGACCTGGACGGCCTGATGATTTTGCAGCGCCTCCGGGAGAACCACGCCACCCGGAAGATACCGGTGATGATGGTGACGGCCAAGGGCAGCGAGGTGGACATCGTCCAGGGCCTGGACGGCGGCGCGGACGACTACCTGACCAAGCCCTTTGGCATTATGGAGTTTCTCTCCCGGGTGAAGGCGCTGCTGCGCCGGACAGGACAGGAGCAGCGGGAGAAGGAGTTGTCCTTTGGCCCCATCGCCATGCAGGAGGATCGCCATCAGGTGACGGTGGACGGCCGCCCCGTAGAACTGACACTGAAGGAGTACGAGCTGCTGCGGCTGTTCCTCCGGTCCCCGGAGACGGCCATCACCCGGGACGATATGATGGACCAGGTGTGGCGCAGCGAATACTCCGTGGAGAGCCGGACAGTGGATATGCATATCCGCTCCCTCCGCCAGAAGCTGGGGGGACGCGGGGCAGTACATTCAGACGCTGCGGAAGGTGGGCTATATCCTCACCGACCGGGAGAGCGCCGGACAGGGCAGGTGATGGGTATGGCACGCAAGGTCAACTACCGCCTGTTCCTCACCGCGCTGATTGCCATGCTGTTGGCGGCGCTGACGGCCTCCCTGCTGTACTACCGGGCCTTCACCATTCAGGTGCGGGAGGACGCGGAGCAGCTGGTGCGGGCCTACGCCGTGGCCTATGAGCAGTCTCCGGACACCTTTGACCAGGCCTGTGCCGACGCAGAGATTCGCCTGACCCTCATCGACCCGGAGGGCAGCGTCCTCTATGACAGCGTGGCGGAGGGCACGCTGGAGAATCACTCCCTCCGTCTGGAGGTGGAGGAGGCCCTGGCCAACGGCAGCGGCTCCTCGGAGCGAATGTCCTCCACCCTGTCCCAGCGCGCCTTCTATGAGGCGGTGCTGCTGAGCGACGGCAACGTGCTGCGGGCCTCCCTGGACGTGGCCAGCATTTACAGCGTGTTTTTGCAGGTGCTGCCCTGGCTGCTGCTGGCCCTGGCGGTGATGACGCTGATTTCCGTCTGGGTGTCCCGGCGGCTGACCCGCTCCCTGGTGGACCCCATCGTGGAGATGGGCAGGCATCTGGACGACGTGGAGGACCACGTCCCCTACCTGGAGCTGGCCCCCTTGGGCAAGACCCTGATGGAGGACCGGGTGCTGCGGGAGAACCACGAGAAAATCCGCCAGGAGTTCACCGCCAACGTCAGCCATGAGCTGAAAACCCCTCTGACCAGCATCTCCGGCTACGCGGAGCTAATGGCCAGCGGCATGGTGAGCCAGGAGGACATCCCCTCCTTCGCCGCCCAGATTCAGAAGGAATCCGCCCGGATGATCGCCCTGGTGTCTGACATTATCAAGCTCACCGAGCTGGACAGCGGCGCTTTGCAGACGGAGGACCCGCCGGAGATGGAGCCGGTGGACTTGCAGGCGGTGGCCCAGGCCAGCGCGGAGCGGCTGCGGGTGCGGGCTCAGCGGGCCTACGTCACCATCTCCGTGGCCGGGGAATCGGTGACGGTGTCCGGGGTGCAGAACCTCCTGGAGGAGCTGTGCGACAACCTGGTGGAGAACGCTGTGCGCTATAACCGTCCCGGCGGCCGGGTGCTTCTGACCACCGGGCTGCGGGAGGGCCAGCCCTTCCTCCAGGTGCGGGACAACGGCATCGGCATCCCCAAGGAGGCCCAGAGCCGGGTGTTCGAGCGGTTCTACCGGGTGCGGGACAACGGCATCGGCATCCCCAAGGAGGCCCAGAGCCGGGTGTTCGAGCGGTTCTACCGGGTGGACAAGAGCCGGAGCAAGGCCGCCGGCGGCACCGGGCTGGGCCTTGCCATCGTGAAGCACATCGCCCTGCTCCACAACGCCGCCATCGACCTGGAGAGCCAGGTGGGAGAGGGCACTGAGATGACGGTGCGCTTTCCCAAACCATCGCAGCCAGCTGAAAATGAAAGAAAAAATTTAAATCCTGCATGACCGTCCACAGGGGCCGCGCAAGCGGCCCCTGTATTTGTTGCGAAAATGTGAACAAAAATGCGAAAAATCCGCAAAAGAGAGAAGAATCCAGTCCGGGTTTTGGCAAAAGAAGCAGGAGATGTGTCTCTGCCCTGAGGAAAGTGGCCGCCACTGGCGGAACGCTTTGCAAGGCCGCCCCGTTCCGGGGGCAAAACGCCCGGTCTGGCCGGAAAAAGCCCCGAAAAAGCGGCCTTTCGGAAGAAAACGGCAGGTCTGTGACAAAAAATGGCATTCTGCAAGTGAAAAAAGGCGAAAATGCAATTTAACCTTGACAAATGATAACGGGGTAGTATAATAAAGTACATGGAATTTATTCTTGCTTTGCAGCGGACGCGCGAGGGAAATGCGTATACGCATTTCCCTGCTTGGGGTACCCCAGGCAGGGAGGCATACCGCAGTTTGAATGGAGTTTCTGCGCGAATAGGGGTGGGTTCCAAATAAAGAAAAGGAGTCATCAGCAATGAAGAAAATGAAAAGGATGCTCGCTCTCATGCTGGCGCTGGCCATGGTATTTAGCCTGACCGCCTGCGGCGGCGGCAGCAGCGACAGCGACAGCGGCACCACCAGCAGCGGAGGCAGTTCCTCCAGCGACGAGAGCAGCAGCTCCGACGCCAGCGGCAGCGGCACCACCGCCGAGGTGGCCGAGAGCGGCAGCTACACCTACAGCTACTCCACCAGCGCCCCCTCCACCTGGTCCCCCACGGACTGGCAGAACGAAGTCGAGAGCGACGTCCAGGGCTACACCATGGTCTACTTCTATGACTTCGTCATCAACGAGGCCCAGGACGGCTATGACATCGTCTGCGAAGCGGCTTCCGCCATGCCTGAGGACGTGACCGCCGACTACGCCGGCAACGAGACCTACGGCGTCCCCGCCGACGCCACCGAGGGCTATGCCTGGACCATCGCCCTGAACGAGGCCATGTGCTGGGAGGACGGCACCCCCATCACTGCTGATGACTACATCTATACCATGCAGCAGTTCCTGAACCCCGAGATGAAGAACTACCGCGCCTCCTCCTTCTATGAGGGCACCACCGGCCTGGCCAACGCCTACAACTACTACAACAGCGACAAGGTTGGCGAGATGGGCTACACCACCTCCCTGGCCGACCTGGGCTATACCAGCATTGAAGAGGCCGAGGCTGACGGCTACACCAACTTCGGCGTGGACATCTACAACTTCTGGGCTGTCACCGCTGAGGACGGCTCCACCATCGTGGACATCACTGACGAGACCCTGATTCGCGACGAGGCCGTGGAAGAGGGCGAGGACGGCGACTATATCTCCGCCGCCGAGATTTATGACTATCTGGTGAACTACTACACCTCCGACCTGCCCGATTACGTCTATGTGGGCGAGGCCATCGAGGCCGCCAGCTGGGACGACGTGGGCATCATCAAGAATGACGACTACTCCCTGACCTTCATCCTGACCAACCCCACCACCGAGTTCTACATCTGCTACTCCATGCAGATTGGCCTGGTGAACGAGGAGCTGTATGAGGCCTGCAAGACTCAGACCGGCGACATCGTGAAGTCCTCCTATGGCACCACTGCCGACAGCTATATGTCCTATGGCCCCTATAAAATCGAGTCCTATCAGGCGGATAAGGAAATGCGTCTGACCAAGAACGAGAACTGGTACGGCTACACCGACGGCAACCACGAGGGCCAGTACATGACCACTGACATCTATGTCCAGTACATCGACGAGCCTTCCACCAGCCTGTCCCTGTTCCTCCAGGGCAACCTGGATGAGTACAGCGTTGGCACCACCGACATGGAGACCTACGCTAACAGCGATTATATCTATTACGCCCCCACCACCTTCGCCTATGTGTTCACCTTCAACACCGATGAGGAGAGCCTGAAGGCTGAGGACGCCGACGGCGTGAACCACTCCATCCTGTCCATCAAGGACTTCCGTGAGGCAATTTCCCTGTCCCTGGACCGTCAGTCCTTCGTGACCCAGTGCCTGGCCGGTTCTGATGCGGGCTATGGCCTGATCGACTATGTGTACGTCTGCGACCCCGACACCGGCGAACTGTTCCGCAACAGTGAGTACGCCATTGAGGCTCTGTGCGAGCTGTACGGCGTCACTGAGGAGAGCCAGATCACCGGCTACGACAAGGAGGCTGCCGCTGAACTGTTCGAGTCCGCCTATGCCCAGGCCATCGAGTCCGGCCTGATGAGCGAGGGCGACCGCATCGAGCTGGACTATCACGTCTATTCCGATACCGAGAACAACCAGAACCGCGTCAACTTCCTCCAGTCCTCCATTGAAGCCGCCACCGTCGGCACCTCCCTGGAGGGCAAGATTACCATCAACCTCCTGGTGGATGAGGACTACTACAACAACTGCATGGCCGGCCTGTGCGACATCGCCTTCACCGCCTGGGGCGGCGAGGACATGAACCCCTACGCCATGATGCAGTGCTATGTAGACCCCACCTACAACCTGGTTTACGGCTATGACGGCACCTCTGAGATGCTGACCATCACCGTGAACGGCGAAGAGCTGACCATGAGCGCCTATGACTGGTACAAGGAACTGGTGGAGGGCACCTATGCCACCGCCGATTCCGACACCCGCAACCAGATCCTGGCCGGCATGGAGAAGGGCATCCTGGAGTATTACGGCATGGCGCCTCTGGCCTACCTGAACGAGGCTGTCATGTACTCTCAGCGCATTGTCCTTGGCTCCGACACCTATGTCAACTCCCTGGTGGGCTTCGGTGGCATCCGTATGATGACCTACACGATGGACGACGCCGAGTGGGCGGATTACTGCGCTTCGCAGAACAACCAGCTGACTTACTAATCGTCACCTTGCTTTAAACAGGCGGGCGGGGGCAGGGTTCCTGCTCCCGCCCGCTCTGCATTCGGGCCGCAAAATTTGCAGAATGGAGTCTGCGGCCCGAACAAGTGAGGCACGTCAGCCCTCGTGAAAGGGGAGAAACCATGGCAAAATATATCGCAAAAAGAATCGCCCTGATGCTGGTCAGCGGTTTCATCATCATGACCATGCTGTTTGTGCTGATTCGTATGCTGCCCAACCAGGTGCAGGCCGTCCAGGGCGGCTATGACCAGGCCGTGAAGGATATGCGGGAGGCCTGGGGCTATAATAAACCAATCATGGTACAGTACGGCATCTTCCTGAAGAACGTGTTTACCGAGTGGAACTGGGGCTTCTGCACCACTGTGGGCACCTATCTTCAGGACGTGACCGAGTACTTGGCCGGGAAGCTGCCGGCCACCGTCTACATCAACGTGGTGTCCATCATCATTTCCATCCCGCTGGGCGTCATCTTCGGCATCGTCGCCGCTATCTTCAAGAACAAGTGGCAGGACCAGGTGCTGAACGTGTTCATCATGTTCTTCATCTCTGTGCCCGCCTTCGTATACGCTTTCCTGCTGCAATATTATGTAGGCTTCAAGCTGGGCTGGTTCCCCCTGGTCATGGACGGCGGCACGGATTACTTTTCCCTGTCCATGCTCCGCTCGGCGGTCATGCCCATCCTGGCCATGAGCTTCGGCACCATCGCCGGAGATATGCGTCTGGTGCGTGCGGAGTTGACAGAGACGCTGACCAGCGACTATATGCTGCTGGCCCGCACCAAGGGTCTGAGTTACCGCCAGGCCACCATCCGCCACGCCCTGCGCAACTCCATGGTGCCGCTGCTGCCCACCTTCATGGCGGACGTGATTTATGTGGTCTCCGGCTCCATGATTATCGAGCAGATTTTCTCCGTGCCGGGCATCGACAAGACCTATCTCCAGTCCATCAACCTGAAGGACTACTCTGTGTTCATGTGCATCAGTATGTTCTATGTGGCCATCGGCCTGGTGTCCGAGCTGCTGTTCGACCTGAGTTATGGCATCATCGACCCCAGAATCCGCATGGGAGGAGGCAAGAACAATGAGCTATAAGCCAGAGCAATTTACGCCCTATATGGACATGGACGACAGCGGCTTCGTCCTCATCCAGGATCAGGAGCGCCTCCACGACAAAAAGCTGGAGACCAAGCCTGTGGGCTTCTTCCGGGACGCCCTTCACCGGTTCAGCCGGAACCGGGGCAGCGTTATCTGCGCCGTCATCATTGTGATTTTGGCCCTCTACGCCATCATCGCCCCCATCGTCTCCCCCTACGGAGCCAACAGCTATGACGGCTACTACTCCTACTCCCTGCCCAAGAACGAGCTGTTCGTGGATTTGGGCATCAAATTCTGGGACGGCTGCTCCGACCAGACCATGAACCAGCAGACCTATGACTATTACAGCGCCATCCCCGGCGCCATCGTGGAGGTGTACGACGTTTACACCGCCACCGTGGACGCTGGCCGCGAGGTCACCTACTATGACGTGCGGCTGGACTCCTACGCCAAGGTGGGCTATGTAACGGTGCTGCTGACCGCCGCCGAGTACGAGGATGCCCTGGCCTACGAGGAGGAGACGGGCATTCAGCTGTTCTACCCCGTGGTGGACACCGACCAGGTGGCGAATCAGGCCTATAAGAACGACCCCAACGCCTGGTACCTCCACAACTCCAAGGGCGTTGCCGACCGGGACGCGGACGGCAACCTGCAAAACATCTACCTGACCGATGAGGACAGCGAGGACGGCTACGCCTACTACATCAGCAAGATGAACGGCAGCCAGTATCAGTGCCGGGTGCTGTACTCCGAGTGGTTCTACTACCAGCACGGCGTCTACGCCTCCTTCATCTTCGGCGCGGACAACTTCGGCTATGACATCTGCGCCCGTCTGGCTCTGGGCGCCCGGCTGTCCCTGGTGCTGAGCGTACTGGTGGCGTCGGTGTCCCTGGTGATCGGCATCGTCATCGGCTCCCTGGAGGGCTACTATGGCGGCACCTTCGACCTGCTGATGGAGCGTATCAAGGACATCCTGTACGAGGTGCCCACCGTGGTGTTTATGTCCCTGTTCCAAATCTATTTTGCCCAGAAGGTGGGGCCTGTGGTGACGCTGTTCTTCTGCTTCATCTTCTTCAACTGGATAGGCACGTCCTCTACGGTGCGCGCCCAGTTCTACCGGTTCAAGGGGCAGGAGTACGTTCTGGCCGCCCGCACCCTGGGCGCCAAAGACAGCCGGCTCATCTTCCGGCACATCCTGCCCAACGCCGCCGGATTCATCATCACCACCTCCGTCCTGTCCATCCCCAGCGTTATCTTCACCGAGGCGAACATGACCTACCTGGGCATCGTCAACCTGCAGTCCAGCACCCTGACCAGCGTGGGCACCATGCTGAACAACGGCCAGTCCACCCTGTCCACCTATCCCCACTGCATCTTCTTCCCGGCAGCGTTCATTTCCATCCTGCTGATTTGCTTCAACATCTTTGGCAACGGTCTGCGGGATGCCTTCAACCCGTCCCTCCGGGGCGCAGATGAATAAGGGAGGCTGAGAGGACATGGCACAGAAAATTTTAGACGTGCGCAACCTGCGCATTTCCTTCCGCACCAACAGCGGCACCGTGAAGGCCGTGCGGGACATCAGCTTCAGCGTCAACAAGGGCGAGACCCTTGCCATCGTGGGCGAGTCCGGCTCCGGCAAGTCGGTGACGGCCAAGGCCATCCTGGGCATTCTGGCCAAGAACAGCATCATCGAGGGCGGCGAAATCATCTATGACGGCATGGACCTGCTGAAGCTGTCCGAGGAGGAGTTCAACCAGCTCCGGGGCAACCGCCTGTCCATGATTTATCAGGACCCGCTGAGCAGCCTGGACCCCATCATGCGCATCGGCAAGCAGATGACCGAGGCCACCTTAATCAACGGCAAGACGGCCCACAAGCACGGTAAGAAGAACTTTGACGGCAAGGTGAAGCAGCTCAGCGGCGCCATGAAGGCCGCCGGTATCCCCGGCGGAGAGGTTGACCGCATCATCGGCGTCCTGACCAAGCTGGTGCCCATCGGCAGCAAGCTGCGGGTGGACTACCGCAACGCCAGAGACTACGCGGAATCCGCCGTCTTCTCCTGCGAGCAGGTGGCGGTGGCCGCCAAGAAGCAGGACTCCGCCCTGCTGGAGGAGGAAGTCAAGTACCTGAAAGAGCGGGTGGACGGCTCCAAGAACCCCTACCTGTTGCCGGATACGGCGACGGTGGAGCAGCTGAAAAACGGCCTCCCCGAGACGGTGAGCCTCCTGGAGCAGCTGCTCCAGGAGGCGGTCAGCCGGGAGGAGCCGGACTATTACGCCATCGCCCACGCCCAACTGAACGGCGGGGCACCCGCCTTCGACCCAGACGACGTAAAGGGCTGGAACCGGAAGCTGCGCGCTTCCGCCAATGAGGATTACTCCGGCGAACTGGTGAAAGCGGTCTCCCAGGCCATGCGCCACAGCGCGGAGGAGTACCTCCCCAAGAAGCAAAAGGTGCTGGCTCTGCTGGAGCAGTATCTGCCCCTCTTCCGGGCGGAGACGCTGGACACCGCGGCCTGCAAAAAGGCCGTGGACGAGATGAGCAAGGCGGTGGCCACCTCCATCGACCCGCTGCCCACCATTAAGGACTCCGCCGCCCACACCTTCGGCTCCACCATGGCCTACTCCTTGAAGCGGTACACCAAAGGCATCCCCGGCAACGCCAAGGAGCTGAAACGGGTGGAGAAGGAGACCGCCAAGTACGAGAAGGACATCCAGCGCAAAGCCGACGTTCCCAAGGTGATTCCCGCCGTGCTGGTGGATCTGGATCTGACCCGGAACACCATGCTTCTGGCCATGGAGGAGCTGCAAAGCGACTATCAGGAGCAGATCCGCTCCTTCCCCCAGCACGACTTTGACCAGGACGCCCGCAACATGGTCACCTGGCTGGAGGAGCAGGGGGACGCTATGGTGACCAAGGTCACCAAGCAGCAGGCCTATGACAAGGCCATCCGCATCATGGAGGACGTAGGTATCGCCGAACCCCGGAAGCGGTTTGAGCAGTATCCCTTCGAGTTCTCCGGCGGTATGCGCCAGCGTATCGTCATCGCTATCGCCATGGCGGCCAACCTGGACGTGCTGATTTGCGACGAGCCCACCACCGCCCTGGACGTGACCATTCAGGCTCAGATTTTGGAGTTGATTAACGACCTGAAGCGGAAGCGGAACCTGACCGTCATCTTCATCACCCACGACCTGGGTGTGGTAGCCAACATTGCGGACAAGGTGGCGGTGATGTACGCCGGCAAGCTGGTGGAGTACGGCACCGTGGAGGACGTGTTCTATGAACCGGCCCACCCCTACACCTGGGCACTGCTCAGCTCCATGCCCGACCTGGACACCTCGGAGCGGCTGGAGTCCATCCCCGGCACGCCGCCCAACATGATTTATCCCCCCAAGGGCGACGCCTTCGCCGCCCGGAACAAGTACGCCCTGGCCATTGACTTTGAGGAGCAGCCTCCCCAATTTGAGCTGTCGGAGACCCACTGGGCCGCCACCTGGCTGCTGCACCCCAAGGCCCCCAAAGTGGAGGTCCCCCACATCGTCACAGAGCGCATTGCGCGCATGAAAAAACTGGAAGAGGAGGCCCGGCAGAATGACAGAACGTAATCAGGAAGTCCTTCTGAGGGTGGAACACCTCAAGCAGTACTTCGGCAAGAACGACTTCAAGGCGGTGGACGACGTCAGCTTTGAAATCAAAAAGGGCGAGGTCTTTGGCCTGGTGGGCGAGTCCGGCTGCGGCAAGACCACCACGGGCCGTTCCATCATCAAGCTGTACAACTGCACCGGCGGCAACGTCTGGTTCAAGGGCCAGCGCATCTGCGCAGGCACCCGGGAGTACACCGACGCCATCAAGGCGAAGAAAAAGGAGACCGCCGAGCAGCTGAAAGCCCTGAAAGCCCAGGGCGGCAACCCGGCGGAGGAGGCCCGGCTCAAGCAGGAGCAGGACGCCTTTGTGGCCCAGCAGAAGGAAGAAATCGCCAAGGCCAAGGACGACCAGAAGAACTGCGACAAGAAGTATCACGCCCGCCGCACCCAGGAGCTAAAGGAGGAGTACGCCCAGAAAATCGCCGCCCAGCCGGAGCGCTCTGCGGAGCTGAAGGCCGAGCTGGATAAGGAGCTGAAGGCGGTTCCCACCCGGCTGATCACTCAAATTCAGATGATTTATCAGGACCCGGTGGCCTCCCTGGATCCCCGTATGACGGTCAGCGAAATCATCGCGGAGGGCCTGGTCATTCAGGGCGTCAAGGACAAGCAGTATATCCAGGAGCGGGTGTACGAAATGCTGGAAACCGTGGGCCTGGTGCGGGAGCACGCGGAGCGCTATCCCCATGAGTTCTCCGGCGGCCAGCGGCAGCGTATCGGCATCGCCCGGGCGCTGATTATGAACCCGGAGCTGATCATCGCTGACGAGCCCATCTCCGCCCTGGACGTGTCCATTCAGGCCCAGGTCATCAACCTGTTGAACGACCTGCGGGAGCAGATGGGGCTGACCATCATGTTCATCGCCCACGACCTGTCCGTGGTGAAGTACTTCTCCGACCGCATCGGCGTCATGTACTTCGGCAAGATGGTGGAGCTGGCGGACTCTGACGAACTGTTCCGCCACCCCCTGCACCCCTACACCAAGAGCCTGCTGTCCGCCATCCCTCTGCCCGACCCCCACTATGAGCAGCGCAGACGGCGTGTGAAGTACAACCCCACCCTGGACCACGACTATGGCGAGGAGCAGCCCACCCTGCGGGAGATTCTCCCCGGCCACTTCGTCAGCTGCAACCAGGCGGAATTTGAGCGCTACCAGGTGGAGATCGCCAATGGCTAACTGGAAGCGCGACCTGATTTCCTTCGGGGTCGGCTGCGTCGCCATCGTGCCGGTGGCCTTCTGGCAGATGTCCTTCCAGGAGGACAGCGTCCTGGGGCGGCTGCTCTCCTGGTCCAACGCCTGCTTCGCCGCCGCTGTGCTGTGGGGCGGGCTGGGCATCCTGGTCTGGATCGACTCCTTCGGTGGCTTCGATGCAGCCAGGTTCCTGGGCCGTACCTTCCAGCGGAAGTGGTCCAAGGCCGCCCGGGAGCAGAAAAAGCAGAGCTATTACGACTACAAGGTGGAGCGGCAGGAGAAACGGAAGGAAAAGCGGAAGAACAGCGCCTCCTCCTTCCTGCTGCTGCCCGGCGCGGTCTACCTGGTGGCCGCCGCAGTGCTGACCGTCCTGTTCCTGGCGATGGAGTAGGGCAAACCGCCGGACGGAATCGACTATCCCATGCATAAGGACGCCCCCAGGCGCGGCAAGCCGCGTCTGGGGGCGTTTTGTGTCTCGCACGCTGCCCCGCTTCGGGCAAAGCACCAGTATTCCAGGCAAAATCCCGCCGTATTTTGCCGATTTGTTTCTTGACGGAAAGGGCAGCGGCGGCTATAATTGACATAACACCTGTCAAGACAGGTGAATACCACCCTTCGCCGTCACCGGGGAAGGGAAGGAAGTTGGAGCATGAAAGAATTTTTAAAGAGGAAAAACATCGTCATTTCCCTGAAGCGCTATGGCATTGACGCCATGGGCTCCATGGCCCAGGGGCTGTTCTGCACCCTGCTCATCGGCACCATCCTGAACACGCTGGGCACTCAGTTTAACATCAGTTTCCTGACCGCCGACATCGGTGGCACCGGCTACACCATCGGCGGCTTCGCCACCGCCATGTCCGGCCCGGCCATGGCCGCCGCCATCGGGTACTCCCTGGGCGCGCCGGGGCTGGTACTGTTCTCCTTGATTCCGGTGGGCTTCGCCACCAACGCCCTGGGCGGCGCGGGGGGGCCGCTGGCCGTCCTCATCGTCGCCATCGTGGCGACGGAGTTTGGCAAGGCCGTTTCCAAGGAGACGAAAATCGACATCCTGGTGACCCCCTGTGTCACCATCCTGGTGGGCGTGGGGCTGGCCGCCCTGATTGCCGCCCCCATCGGCAAGGCCGCCAGCGCCCTGGGGCAGGTCATCATGTGGGCCACCGATTTGCAGCCCTTCCTGATGGGTATTGTGGTGTCCGTGCTGGTGGGCATGGCGCTGACGCTGCCCATCTCCTCCGCCGCCATCTGCTCCGTGCTGGGCCTGACCGGGCTGGCAGGCGGCGCGGCGGTGGCCGGATGCTGCGCCCAGATGGTGGGCTTCGCCGTGATGAGCTTCCGGGAGAACCGCTGGGGCGGCCTGGTCAGCCAGGGC
This sequence comes from Clostridiales bacterium, assembly GCA_021200895.1. Lineage (GTDB taxonomy): Bacteria > Bacillota > Clostridia > Oscillospirales > Oscillospiraceae > Onthomonas. The sequence continues at coordinate 18,923 of JAJQFX010000243.1, forward strand.
ATCGGCACCTCTATGCTGCAAATGCCCAACATTATTAAG
>JAJQFX010000173.1 GCA_021200895.1 Clostridiales bacterium
GATGTGACTTCTCACTGGTGAGACTGCCGCCCATGGCGGCTGGCAGGGATTGCCGCCTCGTCCCTCGCCTTACGGCGGGACGGGCGGCAATTTTGTTGCCCTTTGGTCGTGGAAATCTGACTGTACGGCTGCGTGATTCTCCTCAACCCAAGATGGATTGCATCTTTAAGTTGATGACATTGCCCTGAAAGGGAAGGTGGGCTCTCCTTATCCAAGGAGAGTAATCCCCTAATTTAATGCCCCGCCGCAAAAAGCCCTCCGGCAGCGCCGGAGGGCCTTGCAATACGGTTTGATTTTAGTAAGACTGGGTCATAGCGGTCAGCACCGCCTGCTCGTCCGGGTTCAGGCTGTTCTGCATTTGCAGTCCTTCCACCATGTCCACGTCGTACACCTTGCCGCCCTCGTGGACGATGATGCGGTTCGTGCCGCCTTCGGCCAGCACGTTCACCGCCTTATAACCCATGCGGGTGGCAGTGACGCGGTCCCGGGCGGTGGGGCTGCCGCCCCGCTGGACGTGGCCCAGCACGGTGACACGGGGGTCCAGGCCCAGTTCGCTGGAAATCAGCTTGGCCACCTGGTCGCCTGCGCCGCCCACATTGTCGCTGTCAAAGTCGCCGTTCTCCTTGCGGCGGGCGCCCTCGGCCACCACCACCATAAAGTGGGTGCGTCCGGCCAGGCGGGCGTTGCGGATTTTTTCGGCAACGTGCTCCTCAAAGTCCCAGGGCTCCTCCGGCACCAGCACGGCGGTGGCGCCGGTGGCGATGCCCACATACAGGGCCAGATTGCCTGCGTGGTGGCCCATCACCTCGATGACGGAGCAGCGCTCGTGGGACTGCATGGTGTCCCGCAGCTTGTCGATGGCCTCAATGGCGGTGTTGGCGGCGGTGTCGTAGCCGATGGAGTAGTGGGAGCAGCCGATGTCATTGTCAATGGTGGCGGGGATGCTCACCACGGAGATGGGATACTCATTGCTCAGGGCCAGCGCGCCGCTGAAGGTGCCGTCGCCGCCGATGCAGACCAGGCCGTCCAGCCCCAGCAGCTTGCAGGTGCGGTAGGCCAAAGCCCGGCCCTCCTTGGTGCGGAACTCCTCGCTGCGGGCGGTGTAGAGGATGGTGCCGCCCCGGTTGATGATATGGGCCACGCTGGAGGCGTCCATCCGCTTCACGTCGCCGTTGATGAGGCCGCTATAGCCCCGGCGGATGCCGACGCACTCAATGCCCCGGTACATGGCCGTGCGCACCACGGCCCGGACGGCGGCGTTCATGCCGGGGGCGTCGCCGCCGGAGGTCAGTACGCCGATGCGTTTCACTTTGTTTTCAAATTGCGGTTTCATGTCAGATCCCTCATTTCTGTTGACTGGCTCCGACGTGCAGCGGCTTCGCCTGCGGCGGAGCTTGTTCTGGTAATAGCTATCTGACCCTATTATACCGAATATTTTTTCATTCCGCAATCGTGGATTTGCACAGATTCCTCAGCCGTTCAGCAGTTCCTTTCCCCGCCTGCGGAGAACCGCAGCCTGATTTTCCAGCGCACCCTCCTGCACCTCCCGGAGCAGCGCCTCCTGTACCCGACCGATTTCCGGCCCGGAGGCCCCCAATTCCATCAGTTCTCTGCTGGAAATGTTTAAATCCTGCCGGGACAGGCAGAAGCCCTCTTTCAGCAGCTGCTCCAGCAAGGCCCTCGCCTCCGCCAAATCTTTGGCGTCCGACTGGGCGTAGGCCGAGGCCTTGGCCCGGTCGTCCGCCTGAATGACCTCCATCAGCAGCGCCGCCCGCCGGGGGCCCAGGGCCGCCAGCATCCTGCCCACGGTGGCGCGGCTGACATGGTGGAGCCGGTCATGCCAGGCAATCAGCAGCACCACGTCCTCCTTCGTCCGGTTGTCACAGTGGAGCCGGGTCAGGGCGGCTTCCGCCAGCTGGGCGCTCCGCTGGGGGTGCTTGTGGAAGTGGCCCACCCCCTGCTCGTCCACGGTGTAACAGTCCGGCTTGCCGCAGTCGTGAAACAGCATGGCCAGCCGCAGCACCGGCTCTGGACGGACGGCGTCCACGGCGTGGGCAGTGTGCTCCCACACGTCATAGCAGTGGTGGGGGTTGTTCTGAGGGTGGCCGAACATGGGCCGCAGCTCCGGCAGAAACTGGGCCAGCAGCTCGCAGCCCTCCAGCAGCAGGGGCAGCACATACGCCCCGCACAGGAACCCCTTCAACTCCGTGAAAATTCGTTCCCTGGCGATGCAGTCCAGCCCGTCCCGCTGCCGGAACATGGCCGCCTCCGTCTCCGGGTCGATGGCGAAGCCCAGCCTTGCGGCGAACCGCAGCGCCCGGAGGATGCGCAGCGCGTCCTCCCGGAACCGCTCCTCCGGCGCACCCACACAGCGGATGATACCACTGCGTAAATCCGCCTGCCCGCCGAAGGGGTCCACCAGCCCCACCTGGGGGTTGTAGGCCATAGCGTTGATGGTGAAGTCCCGGCGGGACAGATCCTCCTCCAGGGTGCGGACGAAGTGCACCTCATCCGGGTGCCGGTGGTCGGTATAGCCACCCTCGGTGCGGTAGGTGGTGATTTCATACCCCGCGCCCCGGAACAGCACCAGCACCGTGCCGTGCCGGATGCCTGTCCGGTGAACGGTGCAGTCGGGGAAGCAGGCGATGGTCTCCTCCGGCAGGGCGGAGGTACAGACGTCCCAGTCGCTGGGGGTCTCGCCGCGCAGTGCGTCCCGCACGCAGCCGCCCACGGCGAAGGCCTCGTATCCCCGGGCCTGTAATCGTTCCAAAAGGGCGGCGACCTCCAACGGCAGCCTGAGTTCCAACCTGTTCACCTCTCTCCCGCGGCCTTCCCGCGCCGCTTCCGTCCGCGGGGGGGGGTGGCTCGGCTCACTCACCCTGGCCGCTCTGTTGTGTGTCGGTTTCCGTTGCGCCGGAAAGACCGCCCAGGATGGTCTGGATGGTCTCCTTAATGCTGTCCACCACGGTGGTTTGCTTCTGCGGCGCCTCCTGACAGGTGACAGTGCAGCTGTCCACAGCATCCCCCGCCGTGGCGGTGATGGTGCAGGTGCCCGCTCCCACCCAGGTGATGACGCCGTCCTTGACGGTGGCGACGCGCTCATTGCTGCTGCTCCAGACCACGCCGCCGCTATAGTTGGAGGGCAGGGTCTGGGCCGTCAGGGTGGCGGAGGTGTTGGCCGCCAGGGTGGCCTTATGGTAGTTCAGCGTCACGGAGGTAGCCGTCACCTTGCCGCACTGAATGGTGCATTGGGCGGTCAGTTCCCCGGCGCTGGCGGTGATGATCGCCTCGCCCTCGCCGGCCCAGGAGACCAGCCCGCCGTATACAACGGCGACGGTCTCGTCGCTGCTGCTCCAGGTCACGGCGCCCTGCCAGCTGGCCGGTTCCACCGTGGCGGTCAGCTGCACAAAGCCGTTGCCCGCCAGGGTATATTCCGTCTCGCTCAGGGTGATGGCGGTGGCCGGAGGGGCCAGAATCGTCAGATAGGCAGTGGCCTGGGCGGTGTTTCCTGCGCTGTCAGATACGGAGTACTTCACCAGGTAGGTGCCGGTGTTCTCCGTGTCCACCTGGCTGGCGTCCACCTTGACCCGGGACAGCAGGTCGCCATCCGCCGTATCCACTGCCGTCACGGTGGAGAGGTAGTCGATTTCCTCCTCCAGGTAGACGGAGAAGGACGTGACCTTCAGCACGGGGGCGGTGGTGTCTCTGGCCGCCACGGACACCTGGCACTCCGTCTGCTGCCCGTTCTCGTCCGTGGCTGTCACGGTGACGAGATAGGTGTTTGCGTTGCTAAATACAGTGCTCTTCCCGTCCTCGGCGGTCTCTCCGCCGGACAGGGCCAGGGTGACAGTGCCGTTGCCGGTGACGGAGTGTACCAGGGAATAGACCGACAGGGTTTCCCCGCACTCCACCTCCGCGCTGGTGACGCACTCCAGCACCGGGGGCCGGGATTCCTGATACCAGTGCCAGACGCAACTGCCGACTGCCGCCAGCAGGGCAGCAGTGGCCAGGCTGAGCAGCAAAAATTTCACGCTGCGCCTCATCGTACTGCCCTCCCTTCTCTCTTTGGTTGGTACGGTCGATGCGCATGGAATTGCTCAGGGGCGAACTGTCCTTTACTGGACGGTGTAAGCCCACAGATTTTTGATTTGCCCAGACAGCTGGCTCCAGGTCCAGGTCTGGCTGCTGCGCTCCCTGCTGTTGGGGTCGTTCAGGGTGAACACCCCGTCCTCATAGCCGGTCAGCACGATATAGTGCCCGTCCGAGGTGAAGTCCCCCGGGCCGACAGAGCAGATGATGGGTTCCCCCGCGGCCAGATGCTCCGCCAGCAGGCTCTCGCTCAGGGTCAGCTCGGTGGCCTCGATGCCGAAGTGCTCACACCCCACGCTCATCAGCGTCCAGGCGGTGCCGCTGCCCTCCACATAGTAACCGGCGCTGTCCGCCCAAGCAGCCACCGCCCCCGGGTCCCAGTCGGTATCCCCCGTCAGGTACAGGGCCACCATGGCGATGCAGGTGGGGCCGCAGCCGGTGTACCCCACCAGGCCGCTGCCATAGGTCTCATAGCCCCAGCGGGTGTCCCATTGCAGCAGCAGCGGCACCGTGTCGCTCTCCGCCTCCGCTGACAGGTCGATGGTCTGGTCGGCGTCCTTCAGGGTGACGTGCTGGGCCACATAGTCCATCGTCTCGGTATTGTTCAGCGCCAGGCGGATGAGCCGCTCCGGGATGTCGTCATAGTTGGCCAGGATGGTATAGACCTGGTCGTATTCGTCCCTGAGCTGGTAGAGCTGGCCGGCATAGCCGGTGTCGTCGGCGTAGGCGGAGATGTCCACCGCGGTGTCATACTCCGTCTCTGCCTCCACCTCGGATCCCTCCTCCTCGTCCGTGTTGCCGACGGCGGCGTTCCATACGCCCCGGATAAAGGTCAGGTAGTACGGCTCCGACTCGGCGGCGGCAGCCTGCTGGGCCTCCATGTCCGCCTGGATGGAGCGCACCACGGCGGCAACGCCGTTCCAGGTGAGAATCAGCGCAAGCACCACCGCCAGGGCAAAGACGGCTCCCTCCAGGGCGCTCCAGGGTTTCTTTCTGATTTTGGGGTAGCGTGCGTGCTTACGCTCTGTCTTGTTTGCCATGCTGCGCTCCTTTGTGCTGCTCCGGACGGAACTGCAATCATGCAGTATATGCCGACATTATAACAGATTTGTCTCATAAAGGCAATGCCGCTTGCAGTTTTTCAACTAAATTTCATGGAAAAGGCGCTGTACGACGTTGCCGGAAGGAAAGAGTTTACACCGGTTTTCTTTCGTGGTACAATACACCAGAAGAGAAAGGGGGACACCCCATGCAAAAAACCGAACTGTTAAACCGCCTGGCCGCCTCCCCGGAGGAGCGGCTGCTGCTGGGCAAGGCGCTGGACCAGCTCCGCTTCGCCGGGCAGCGGAGCGTCCCCACCCACACCCCGTTCCTCTCCCCGGCGGAGCGGGCGGCGGTGGAGCGGCTCATCGCCGCCGAGGGCTACCCCGCCCATGTGTTCCTCGGCGGCTACCCGGAGGCGGAGCGGCGGGTCTGCGTCTTTCTGCCGGACTGGATGGAGCCGGAGGACGCGGCCCCCGCCGACTACCTCTCCGCCCTCCGGGCCGTCTGGCACGGGCCGGAAGCCCTGACCCATCGGGACTTCCTGGGCGCCCTCATGGGCATGGGGGTGAAGCGGGAGACGGTGGGGGATATTCTGGTGGGCAAGGGCAGCTGCGACCTGCTGCTCCTGCCGGAAATCGTCCCCTTCGCCCTGCAAAACCTGACCTCCGCAGGCCGGGCCAGGCTGACTCTGACCCCGCTGCCCCTGGAGGAGGTGGCCCCGCCGGTGGGCGAGGTGAAGGTGATTCACGCCACCGTCTCCTCCCTGCGGCTGGACGCGGTGGCGGCGGCGGGCTTCTCCACCAGCCGCTGCAAGCTGGCGGAGGCCATCAGCGCCGGGCGGGTGGCCCTGAACTGGCGTGAAGTGACCCGGCCGGACGCCCCGGTGGCCCAGGGGGACGTGGTCTCCTGCCGGGGGCTGGGGAAGTGCCGCATCACGGAGGTGGGCGGCCAGACCCGGAAGGGCCGCACCGCCGTTACCCTGGAGCGATACCTCTGACCGTTTTGTGAGAAAGGACAGACTATGATAACACAGGAAAAAATTGACCGCATCAACGCCCTGGCCCGGAAGGCAAAGATGCCGGAGGGCCTCACCGAAGGGGAGAAGGCCGAGCAGGCCGCCCTGCGGCAGGAGTACGTTGCCGCCGTCCGAACCTCCCTCCGGGGCCAGCTGGACAGCACCTATGTGGTGGACGCCCAGGGCAACAAAGTTCCCGTCCGGGAGGCCAACCGCCGGGCCAAGGAACAAGGCAAGCCCGGCGTAAAAATCAAATTGAAATGAGGGAAGCCGTCCATGAGCTATGAATCCACCCTGGCCTACATCCACCAGGTCAGCTGGCGGGGGCAGAAGCCGGGGCTGAGCCGCACCCGCGACCTGCTCTCTGCCCTGGGCAGCCCGGAGCGGCAGCTCCGCTTCGTCCACATCGCGGGCACCAACGGCAAGGGCAGCACGGCGGCCTGCCTGGCCTCCATTTTGCAGGCGGCAGGCTACCGGGTGGGGCTGTACACCTCCCCCTTCCTGAACCGGTTCAATGAGCGCGTTCAGGTGAACGGCGTCCCCATCTCTGACGGGGATTTGGAGCAGGTGGTGGACGAGATACGCCCCCACGCCGACGCCATGGCCGACGCCCCCACGGAGTTTGAGCTAATTACCGCCCTGGGCTTCCTGTACTTCGCCCGGCAAAGGTGCGACATCGTGGTGCTGGAGGTGGGGCTGGGGGGCGAGCTGGACTCCACCAACGTCATTCCCGCCCCGGAGTGCGCCGTCATCACCGCCCTGGGCATGGATCACGTCCGGGAGCTGGGCCCCACCCTGGCGGACATCGCCCGGGCTAAGGCGGGCATCATCAAGCCGGGCACCACGGTAGTCTCCTACGGCGGCGCGCCGGAGGCGGACGAAGTGATTGCCGCCAAATGCCGGGAGACGGGCTGCCCCCTGATTTCCGCCCCCTTCCAGCATCTGACGGTTCACAGCACCGACCTGGAGGGCTGCCGCTTTGACTTTGATGGTCTGCAAGACCTGACCATCCCTTTGCTGGGGGCCTGCCAACCCAAAAACGCGGCGGTGGCCGTCACCGCCGCCCGGGTGCTGAAGCAGCGGGGCTGGCAAATCTCCGACGAGGCCATCCGCCGGGGGCTGGCCTCCGTCTCCTGGCCGGGGCGGTTCGAGCTGCTGAGCCGCAGCCCCATGCTGATCCTGGACGGCAGCCACAACCCCCACGGGATGCGGGCCACGGTGGACAGCCTGCGGGTAGTGTTCCCGGGGGAGAAGTTCGTCTTTCTCCTCTCCGTCATGGCGGACAAGGACTATCCCGCCATGCTGGACTTGCTGGCCCCTCTGGCGAAGGAATTTTTCACCGTGACGGCCAACACTCCCCGGGCTCTGGACGCCCAGGCCCTGGCGGAGGCCTGCCGGGCCAGAGGCGTTCCCGCCACCGCCTGCGGCACCATCCCTCAGGGGCTGGCGGCGGCGCTGGAGGCCGGACGGGGCGGCGTCACCGTGGCGTTGGGGACGCTGTACTTCTCCGGCGATGTGCGACAAGCGTTCCTGGCCGGACAATTTGGGCAATGAAAACAGCGGTGAAACCGGTTCGGTTTCACCGCTGTGTGTTTGTTTTAAGGCTCCTCTTTCTCTTCCTGCTCCTGCTGCTCCTTGCTGCTTCGCACCCGCTGAACGAGGAACACCAACGCCGCCGCGCATATCGTCCCCAGCAGCATCATGGTACACAGCCCGCAGACCAGCACCGCCAGAATCTGCACAAAGTACCCCGGAAGGAACTGAGCCGCCATGCTCAGCCCAATCAGCACCACCAGGCAGATGGGAATCCACTTGCTCCGCTTTTTGCTTTGCAGCATGAGCCACAGGCCCAGGGCAAAGAACAGCACGTCCACGGCGATGACCGGGACGGACATCCCCTGCCCAAACCATTCTGTAAAAATGTCAAACATACCGGCTCACCTCACCGCTTGGAGATTTGTTTTTATTAGGATAGCATACATTTGCAAAGAAAGCAAGTGTCTGCGCAAACTTTCCAGGCGATGGGCGCAAATCCGTTCAAATCACCCTCACAACACGCCGCAGGCGTGGCGGCAGACGTGGCAGCACAGGTTCACGCAGCAGGGCATTTGGGCGATGTGGGTGGGGTGGGGAATGATGCTGACGGCCAGGGCCGTCACGTTGCCCCCCAGCCCCTGGGGGCCGATGCCCAGCCGGTTCACCCGCTCCAGGATGCGGCCCTCCATCTCCGCGTAGTAGGGGTCGCTGTTATGCTCGTTCAGGGGGCGCAGGAGGGCGCGTTTCGCCAGGATGCCTGCCATCTCCGCGTTGCCGCCCAGGCCCACGCCTACCACCACCGGGGGGCAGGGGTTGGAGCCTGCGTTGGACACCGCCTGGACGATGGCGTCCTCCACCTGCTGCTGAGTGCAGGAGGGCTTCAGCATTTGCAGGGAGGTCATATTCTCGCTGCCCGCCCCCTTGGGGGCCACAGTGATGCTGCACCGGTCGCCCTCCACCAGCCGGAGGTGGAGGATGGCGGGGGTGTTGTCCTCGGTGTTCACCCGGCGAAGGGGGTCGGAGACGGTGCTTTTCCGCAGATAGCCCTCGGTGTAGCCCTGGGCCACCCCCTCGTTCACCGCGTCGCTGAGGAGGCCGCCGGTTATGTGGCAGTCCTGCCCTAAATCCACGAACACGATGGCCATGCCCGTGTCCTGGCAGATGGGCAGGCGGCGCTCCCCGGCGAAGGTGAAGTTCTCCACGATGTCCCCCAGGATGCCCTGGCCCACCGGGGAAGTCTCCGCCTGGCAGGCGGCGCAGATGGTCTCCCGCACGTCGCCGGGCAGGTTGCAGTTGGCCTCGATGCACAAATCCCGCACCAGGCGGACAATGTCCGCATACAAAATTTCTCTCATAGTCCCCACGTCCTCTCTCACAGCTTCACCATGACCGGCTTGCGCTGTACATAATAGGTCACATACCGGAAGCCGCAGTCCCGCAGCAGGTCATAGGCTTGCCGGATACCCAGCCCCACATGGTCCCGGTGGTGGGCGTCCGCCCCCACCGTCACCAGCTCGCCTCCGGCCTCCCGCCAGGCGGGCAGCAGGGCGCGGTAGTCCTCCAAATCGTCCCGGCCCCGGTTGGTGTTCACCTCCAGGGCCTTGCCCCCCTCCGCGTTGCAGCGGAGCAGGGCGCGGCACTCCTCCCGGTAGTCGGAAAGGCCCGTCTGCACCCCGTCCCGGTTCCGGATGTACCGCAGGGGGTAAGGGATGTGGCCCAGGGTGTCATAGTTCCCCCAGTGGGCCAGGGCCAGCATGGAGGCGAAATAATCCTCCAGAATGGGCCGGGCCAGCTCCGGATGGGTCTGGTAGTCCATATAGTAGAAATCCTGCCCCGCCATGGCCAAGGAGGCGTTGTGGATGGAGCCGATGACGCAGTCCAGCCCCGGCTCCGCCAGGGCCCGCTCCGCCGCGCCGAAGTCCGCCGGGGCGTTGCCCAATTCCAATCCGTATAAAAACCGGAAGGGATTCCCTTTTGGAATCGCTTCCAGGGCCTCCCGGTGGGCCTGACGGGCGGGGGCCCAGTCGTAGGTGGGGCAGAGCTGGTTCTTCTCGTTGATGATGTCGTAATGGTCGGTGAAGCAAATCACGTCCAGGCCGAAGGCCATGGAGGCTCCCGCCATCTCCCAGCGGGTGCTGTGGCCGTCAAAGGAGACGGTGGAGTGCATATGGGTGTCTACGAGCAGCATGGGGTTCACTCCTTTTTCATCTGACCTGTTAAAAAACTCTAAAACTGGCACTGGAAACAAGGTCAGCTATCTGCTATGATACCTTCAAGCAAGAGGCAGGCAGGCCGCTGCCCCTGGCCATACTTTTTGTTCAGAGAGGATAAACGCTATGAAAACCAACAATCGAGTATACCGCATCGCGCTGGTGGGGCTGTTCGCGGCCCTGAGCTATGTGGTCTTTACTTTCCTGCAAATCAAAATCACCCTGCCGGGGGGGCGACGCCACCTCCATCCACCTGGGCAACGCCGTGGTGGTGCTGGGCGCCCTCATCCTGGGCGGCCCCCTGGGGGGCCTGGCCGGAGCTATCGGCATGAGCATTGGCGACCTGTTTGACCCGGTGTACATCACCCTGGTGCCGAAAACCTTCGTGCTGAAGCTGTGCATCGGCCTCATCACCGGCCTGGTGGCCCACAAGCTGGGGAAGCTGAACCAGCAGACCGACAGGAAGAAGATTTTCGCCTGGGCGCTGGCCGCCGCCATCGCGGGGCTGCTGTTCAACTGCGTCTTTGACCCGCTGGTGGGGTACTACTACAAGCTGTGGATTCTGGGCAAGCCCGCCGCGGAGCTGACCCTGGCCTGGAACATCGCCTCCACCAGCATCAACGCGGTGCTGTCCACCATCGTATCGGTGGCGGTATACCTGGTGCTGCGTCCGGCCCTGGCCAAGGCGGGCATCATGAAAAAAATCTGGGGCGACCAGTTCGCCGCCTGACAAAACCGCATAGCACAGAAAACGAGGGCAGTAGCATACTGTCCTCGTTTATTGTACCGTGTTACGGCCCGGTTGTCAAAACAGTTTTTTCTTTTTCGCCTTGCCGCTGGGCTTCCCCTGCATGGCGTCGTCAAAGGCCCGGAGGGCGTCCTTCTGGGCGGGGGTCAGGTTGGTGGGTACCTGCACGGTGACGGTGACGTACTGGTCGCCCCGTCCGGTGCGCTGGAGCCGGGGGATACCCTTGCCCCGGAGCCGGAAGGTGGTGCCGGTCTGGGTACCGGAGGGCAGGTCATACCGCACCTTGCCGTCGATGGTGGGAATCTCAATGCTGGCCCCCAGGGTAGCGTCCACAAAGCTGACCGGGGCGTTGTACAGCACGTCGGCCCCGTCTCGCTCGAAGAAGGCGTGGGGCTGGACATTGACGTGAATCAGCAGGTCGCCGGCGGGGCCGCCGTTGCGCCCGGCGTTGCCCTGGCCGCGGCGGGAGATGGCCTGCCCGTCGTCAATACCGGCGGGGATTTTTACGGTGATTTTCTTGCGTTTACGCACCATGCCCTTGCCCTTGCAGGACTGGCAGGGGGTATGGATGATTTTGCCCGTGCCGCCGCACTGGTTACAGGGCTGGGTGGAGGACATGACGCCGAAGGCCGTCCGCCGCTGAACGTTCACTACGCCCTGGCCGTGGCAGGTGGGGCAGGTCTCCGGCGAGGTGCCGGGGGCGCAGCCGTTGCCGCCGCAGGCGTCGCAGGTCTGCACCGGGGTGATTTCCACCTCCTTGTCGCAGCCGAAGGCGGCCTCCTCAAAGGTCAAGTCCACCTGCACCCGCAGATCGCTGCCCTGTTGGGGGGCGTTGGGCCGGGGCTGGCCGCCGAAGCCGCCAAAGCCGCCGCCTCCGCCAAAGATGGTGGAGAAGATGTCGCCCATGTCGCCAAAGCCGTCGAAGCCGCCGCCTCCGGCTCCGGCCCCATAGTTGGGGTCTACCCCGGCGAAGCCGAACTGGTCATAGCGGGCCTTCTTCTCCTCGTCGGAGAGCACCTCGTAGGCTTCGCCCACCTCCTTGAAGTGGGCCTCCGCCTCCTTGTCGCCGGGGTTCATATCGGGGTGGTACTTCTTGGCCAGCTTCCGGTACGCCCGCTTGATTTCATCCTGGCTGGCGCTCTTGCTGACCCCTAATACCTCATAATAATCGCGTTTTTCTTCTGCCATAATGTGTCACCTCAAACTTTGATAAGAGGAAGGATAGGTTTATCGTTGCTGGTCTGCCGCCTGGGGGCGGGCCGGGTTAGTCGATTTCAACCTCGTTAAGTTCAACCTCGCTAAAAGTGCAATATTCATAGGAGAGGGTGGTATCCTGCACAATTTCCTGCTTAGATGTATCTATTGTCAGTTTCTCAGTCCCATCAACAAGTGGTTCTATTTTTGCTTGTTCCAATACTATAATGTCCGTATTTTGATATACAATAACTTGGACATACTCCGTTCCTTCGTTATCTTCCTCTTGTGAATTGCTAACAATAGCATAAGGAGTTGTTCTTGTATAATAATCATCGCATCGAAAACAAGCCGCCACTGTCAAAACAATCATTAGAATTATTTGGATAGACATTATGTGGGAGCGCTTTTTGTTCTCAGTTTGTTTTTCGAGTTGAAAAAATGGGAAAATAATATGAAGGCAAAGCCAAATATTACAACACAAGGAAGCATTTCTTCATTATCTAGTAGTATTGCTGGCACATAATTAGTGATATTTTTAAGTCCCAACAGTAATGCTACCACAAGAAAATAGATTGTTCCAAAAATGATTTTAATAAGCAGAAAGAAGCCTGCTCCCAATTTTTCCTTCATTTTTCGTTTCTGTGGTTGCGTTCCTAATACAGAACGCTTAGTTTGCTTATAATATTTGAAAACAAAATCAATCTCCATGATTATTGCACATATTCCAAGTAAAAAGGGGGCATATTGAAACATAAGATTCTTCGTTAATTGACCTACATGTTCGAAAGCCTCACTAAGCATTAGAAAGAATGTTAACACATTCTCCAGAGCTCTACCTGATAAAACACTGCCCAAATGACGAACTATGTAGAGCAATCTGGGTGTGCCAAGCGCAATAATTATTATACCAATTATACCAACACAGAACCGGAGAAATACTTTTTTAATTCCAAGAGTTGTAATGTAATGTATTTCTATCATTGCTATTGCAAAGATGATAAGAATCCCTATCAATCCAATTGCAAGACTGACAAGCAAAGAATCGTTCGGCGTAAGGAGAGCTACTGGCACTTGGTATATTCCGTTGTAATGAAGGCACAAATATCCCCAGTTTACAGCGCGTATGAGAATGAGAAAACCGGAGCCACATGCAATTAGCAGCTTAATGCATGAGTTGTCCTCGTCGGTACCAAATAGCGTTTCCTTACATTTAAGAATCCGTTCCATACTCTTTGAAAAATATTTTATAGAACGCTGCGCTACTTCTCGAAATGTTCTGCTGTCATCTGGGGGTTCTGGTTCGGCTGTTGCATCGCTGCTATCTGGAGTTTCTGATTTGGTTGCAGCATTGCCGCCATCTGAGGTTTCGGGTTTGGCTACGGTATCACTGTTATCTGGGCTATCTGGAGTTTTTGCTTCGTCTGTAGCACTGTTACTATCTGGTGCTTCGGGTTCGCTGGCATCACCGCCGCTATCCAGGGGGTTAGGCTTAGCTGTATCTTGTTTAAGCGAATTTTTAATTTTTGCAATCCTTTTTTTCCAGCTTCCCGCATTTTATGCAGTATACCATTTTTTTCACGGGGGTCAGAGCGGCCTACACCATCGCTACTATCTGGACGGGCGGGTGTACTCGTATCATTGTTGCTATCTGAGGAAGTAGAGTTAATTTCATCATCACAACCATTTGAAACTTGAGAGATACTTGGATTATTGCTATTTTCCTGGCTATCGTGGCAGTCCTTATCGGTGCCTTCTCCACATTTATTATCAACACTCTCTACTTTATCCACTACATTATCCAATATCTATAACTCCTCTCGGGTTGAATTGCCATCAACCTCATTCCTTTCAACAAACCGTCAACATGGGACGGGGCTTCCGCCCCGCCCCATAATTGCCGGTCACTTTGCTTGATTGGGCTTACTTATCGTCGTCCACGACCTCATAGTCGGCGTCCTGATAGTCCTGGTCATTGCCGCCGCCCTGGTTGGGGTCCTGATAGCTCTGGTAGCCTGCGCCGCCCTGCGCGCCGCCGTCCTGGGGCGCCTGCTGCTGGTACAGCTTGGCGGAGGCATCGTAGAAGGTCTTGGTCAGGTCGTCCACGGCGGCCTTGATGGCCTCGGTGTCAGTGCCCTTCAGGGCGTCCTGGAGCTTGCTCTTGCCGCTCTCGATGGCGGACTTGTCAGCGGCGTCCAGCTTGTCGCCATTCTCGCTGAGGAACTGCTCGGCCTGGTAGACCATCTGGTCGCCCTGGTTCCGGGTGTCGATGTCCTCCTTGCGCTTGGCGTCCTCGGCGGCGTACTGCTCGGCTTCCCGGACGGCCTTGTCGATGTCCTCCTTGGACAGGTTGGAGGAGGCGGTGATGGTGATGTGCTGCTCATGGCCGGTGCCCTTATCCTGGGCGGAGACGTTCACGATGCCGTTGGCGTCGATGTCGAAGGTGACTTCGATTTGCGGCACGCCGCGGCGGGCGGGGGCAATGCCATCCAGCTGGAACTTGCCCAGGGTCTTGTTGTCCTTCGCGAACTCACGCTCGCCCTGGAGGACGTGAACCTCCACGGAGGGCTGGTTGTCAGCGGCGGTGGAGAACACCTGGCTCTTCTTGACGGGGATGGTGGTGTTCCGGTCAATCAGCTTGGTGAACACGCCGCCCAGGGTCTCAATGCCCAGGGACAGGGGGGTGACATCCAGCAGCAGCATACCCTTGACATCGCCGCCCAGCACGCCGCCCTGAATGGCGGCGCCCACGGCCACGCACTCATCGGGGTTGATGCCCTTGAAGCCGTCCTTGCCGGTGATTTTCTTCACGGCGTCCTGGACAGCGGGGATACGGGAGGAGCCGCCCACCAGCAGAATCTTGTTCAGGTCGCTGGCCTTCAGGTCGGCGTCGCTCAAAGCCTGACGGACGGGGCCCATGGTGGCCTGCACCAGATGGTTGGTCAGCTCATTGAACTTGGCCCGGGTCAGGGTCACGTCCAGATGCTTGGGGCCGGTGGCGTCGGCGGTGATATAGGGCAGGTTGATGTTGGAAGAGGTGACGCCGGACAGCTCGATTTTAGCCTTCTCGGCGGCTTCCTTCAGCCGCTGCATGGCCACCTTGTCGCCGGTCAGGTCGATGCCGTTCTCCCGTTTGAACTCGGACGCCAGATAGTCCATGATGCACTTATCGAAGTCGTCGCCGCCCAGGTGGGTGTTGCCGGAGGTGGCCAGCACCTCGATGACGCCGTCATCAATGTCCAGGATGGACACGTCGAAGGTGCCGCCGCCCAGGTCGTAGATCAGGACCTTCTGGGCCTCTTCCTTATCCACGCCGTAGGCCAGGGCCGCGGCGGTGGGCTCGTTGATGATACGCTTCACGTCCAGGCCGGCGATTTTGCCGGCGTCCTTGGTGGCCTGACGCTGGGCGTCGTTGAAGTACGCGGGGACGGTGATGACCGCCTCAGTGACCTTCTCGCCCAGATAGGCCTCGGCGTCCGCCTTCAGCTTTTGCAGAATCATGGCGGAGATTTCCTGGGGGGTGTAGCGCTTGGAGTCAATGCTCACTTTGTACTCCTCGCCCATGTGGCGCTTGATAGAGGAGATGGTGCGGTCAGGGTTGGTGATGGCCTGACGCTTTGCCACCTGGCCCACCATGCGCTCCCCGTCCTTGGAGAAGGCCACGACGGAGGGGGTGGTGCGGTTGCCTTCCGCGTTAGCAATGACGACCGGCTCGCCGCCTTCCATAACAGCGACGCAGGAATTGGTAGTACCAAGGTCAATACCGATGATTTTAGACATAACAGTGTTCCTCCTAATTATATGTGAGATGTTCTTTTTTTTACGGATTCAATATCACACTGCGCTCTGCGCAGAACGTGAACGGTTTAGTTTGCCACCTGTACCATGGCGAAGCGGATAACTTTGTCCCCCATGACGAAGCCGGTCTGGAAGCACTGGGATACCACGTTCTCCCCCAGCTTTTCGTCCTCAATGTGCATCACTGCGTTGTGATACTTGGGGTCAAAGGGCTGCCCCACCGCGTCGATGGGCTTGATGTCCAGGCTCTCCAGCACCTGTTTCAGCTGGTTCATGGTCATCTCAATGCCTTTCAAAAAGGCTTCGTCCTGGCAGCCCTGGGCCAGCGCCCGCTCCAGGTTGTCATAGACGGGCAGGAATTTCAGCGCCGCGTCTGCCTTGGCGCTGGAATAGGCGTCCGACTTCTCCTTGGCGCTGCGGCGTCGGAAGTTATCATATTCCGCCCGGAGATAGAGGTATTCCTTTTCCTTGGCGGCCAGCGCTTTCCGGGCCGTCTCCAGCGGGTCAGGCTCGGCGGGCTGCGCCTCCTTTGGCGCGTCCTTCGGTTCCTCAGGGGGTGCGTCCTTCGGTTCCTGCTTCGGTTCCTCCGGGGGCGCCTCCTGCCCGGCGGTCTGCTGAGGCTCGGCAGCGGGCTCCTGCTTTTCGCTTTCTTCCGCTTCTGCGGCTTCCGTCTTTTTCGTTTCGGCTTCCATACGATTCCTCCTGGCTTGCGAGAAAAATGGGTTATTTCTTTTCTTTTTCTGTTTCGGCATGGCCATTACCTGTTGGCGGGTTCAGCGTCTGTTGCGGTTGGCTGCCGGGCAGCTGCGCCGACCCGGTGAACAGCCGGGATAAGTTGTCGGCCAAATAGTTCAGCTTGGCCGTCACCTGGGCGTAATCCATTCTGGTGGGGCCCACCACGCCGATGACGCCCTTCATCCCGTCTCCGATGTCGTAGCTGGCCAGGACGACGCTGGTGTCCTTCAGCTCCTCGGCCACGTTTTCCGGGCCAATCAGCACCTTGGTCTTGGAGCCGGGGTCCTTGCCGGGCATGGGCAAATCGTTGAACCGGTTCTCATCATTCATATAGTCCAGCAGCTTCTGGGCCTTGTCCATATCCTGGAACTCCTGATGGGTCAGCAGGTGATTCTCCCCGGCGGTGTGCACGTTGGACTGCCTGCATTCCTCCAGCACGTCCATGGCGAAGCTGACCACCAGCGAAATCAGGCCGTAGCTGCTGCCTGCCGCCTTCCGGGCCTTTTCCATCAGGTCGGCGCTGAACTCCTCCAGGGTCTTACCCACGAAGGAGGTGTTCAGCAGGGCGTTCAGCAATTGGAGCTGGGGCTCGGTCAGCTCTGTGGGCAGGTGGAACAGCTTGTTGCGCACCACGTTGGTGCTGGTCATAGCCACGCAGATGAAGGAGTTCTGGTCCACCATCAGCAGGTCGTACCGGTTGATGACCACCGTGCTCCGCCCGGCTGTCAGGGAGAAGGCCGGATAGTTGGTGAACTGGCTGACCAGCCGCCCCGCCTGATCCAGCACCTGATCCAACTCCCGCATTTTCAGATTCAGGGAGGCGTTGATGCGCTCCGTCTCCTGGAGGGAGAGCTTGTGCTCCTCCATCAGCTCGTTGACGTAGATGCGGTAGCCCTTGGGGGAGGGGATGCGTCCGGCGGAGGTGTGGGGCTGCTCCAGGTAGCCCATCTTCTCCAGCGCCGCCATCTCGTTGCGGACGGTGGCGGAAGAGCATTCCAGATGGGCCAGGGTCATAATGGTCTTTGACCCAACCGGCTCAGCGGTCTCGATATAGTTTTCCACCACGGCGCGTAAAATACGCCGCCGCCGCTCTGTCAGTTCCATCTGCTCACCTCGCTTTGTTTTAGCACTCTTGCCTCTCAAGTGCTAAACTTAATATAGCACTTGCCGCCCCAGTTGTCAATAGGCGAAAATAAAAATTGTTTGTGAACAAACCGTGAGCAATTTTTGACGGAAAGAAATGACAGCCGGCCGCCCGGACTGCTAACCGTCCGCACTTCTGCCCCGCCCGCGAAAAATATTCTTCCGCTTGTTCACAAAATAATGTAGACTTTCGCTGATTTTCCGGCTACAATAAGATGTAAAACTGGATTTGGAGGAGTTCCCCTTGAAGAAATTATCCACGGCGGTCAGCCGCTTTTGCTATAGCCACCCGAATTTCGGCATTCCCAACCTGATGCTGTATATCGTCATTGGCAACGTCATCGTCTATGTGCTGGATTTATTGTCCGGCTATACCTTCTCCCCCATGCTGGAATTTATCCCCTACTACCTGGCCCAGGGGCAGGTTTGGCGGCTGGTGACCTTCCTGTTCGTGCCGGACAACACCAACGTCATTTTCCTGGCCATCTCGCTGTACTTCTACTATTGGATCGGCTCCTCCCTGGAGCGCACCTGGGGCACCGCCCGGTTCACCCTGTTCTACCTGACCGGCCTGGTGGCCTCCATCCTGGTGGGGGTAGTCAGCTGCTTCATCTACGGCTTTGGCTACATGGGCAGCGTTACCACCACCTACTATATCAACCTGTCCCTCTTCCTGTCCTTCGCCACGTTGTACCCGGACGCCCAGGTGATGCTGTTCTTCATCATCCCGGTGAAAATCAAGTGGCTGGCCTATCTGGACGGGGTGCTGCTGCTGGTGGGCGTCATTCAGTACATCGCCGCAGGGATGTACGTTATGGCGCTGCTGCCCGTCCTGGCCCTGGCCAACTACTTCATCTACTTTGGGGACGACCTCATCGCCGCCCTCCGGGGTACCGCCTCCCGGGCCGCTTACCGTGCAAAGCGTCCCTCCCCCGGCACCCGAAACACCAACCGGAGCCGCAGCAACACCATCAACATGAAGAAGGCCGCCAAGGATATGCAGCAGAGCAAGGGCTATATTCACAAGTGCTGCGTCTGCGGCAAGACGGATACGGACTACCCGGATATGGAGTTCCGGTACTGCTCCAAATGCGCCGGATACCGGTGCTACTGTATGGAGCACATCAATAACCATGTGCATATTTCTGAGGAATGAACCGCAGCCCCGCGCAGATGCGCGGGGCTGCGGTTTGCTTGTATTCTGCATCCCCATGCCAGGGCAATGTCATCAACTTAAGGAACGAATTTCGTTTATCCAAATAAAAGCACGTTTCCATGCTGAAAATCAGATTAGCACGACCAATGGAAACTCAGAATGTTACCCAGCCGCCATGGGCGGCAGTCTCACCAGTGAGAAG